>JAQCAK010000028.1 GCA_027621895.1 Pseudomonadota bacterium
CCGACCGCGTACCGTGCGGAATCTCTGGATCACGCTGAAATCGAATCCCCTGGCGTTGACCTGATCGGCGCGCTGATCTGCGGACTCCCGTGTACTGAAGACGCCGATGGAGATCCGGTTTTCATAGTCACCACGACCGACAAACAGAAAGTCGCGGATCCCCGCGTCACGCAGCTTCCCGAGCATTGGGGTGGCGGCCAGACGGTCTGTGAATGGCTCGGTAACAACGATGAAACCGAGTGACTCCCGTGATTCTGCTGTTCTGACCCGGTGTTCAATATTCTCATGGTCAAGATAGCTACTGAGTCTGGTTTCCTCATCCTCACCACCGGTGATTGTGACGAGAAAAGCGCCGTCTGCGTGATTGATGTCGAAAGCCTGCAGGGGCGATGCCAGGAAAATCAGGGTCAGGCAGAGTGCCAGTGCAGCACACGGATGGTCGACCGATTTGCCGGGATGCGTGTCGATTGATGTGAGAAGGTTCATCTTTTTGCGTTGCGCCCGTCACCGGCATCTGATGAAACGTCAGCCAGAATAGCTTATCCACGGTACTTTATCGACTGAATTCAGAGGTTTACGATGGTCTGGTAACCCTCTGTCTGAGCATTTCAGTTCTGCTTTTCAGCACAATAGTGGTATCTTGCGCCGCCATGACGGGTACGGAAAAGGAGTGAGGACTTGTTCGATGAAGATCTTGCGGAGTGGCCACCGCACGCGCAGGCACTGGGTATGCAGTATCTGCGCACCGAGGGCAGGCGACTGCATGTCAAGGTACCCTACGCGGATTACCTGGTCGGCGACCCGGATACCGGCGTGATTCACGGCGGTGTGATCACCGCTGCACTGGATAACGCCTGTGGCTGGGCTGTCCGCGTCAGCCAGGACGCGCAGGACGGTGTGGCCATGGCGACACTGGATATTCGCATTGACTATATGCAGCCCTCCACGCCTCACGAGGATCTTCAAATCATCGCCGAGTGTTTTAAGCGGACAACGAACATCGCCTTCGTCAGAGCCGTCGCGTTCAACAGCAGTGAGGAAGATCCTGTCGCGACGTCAGTTGCCACCTTTATGATGGGTACGCCGGCGGAGAGGAGCGCCTGATATGGAGATACTCAGACAGCTGCGTGATGAGGGCCGGGCCGGTGACGTTCAGGCGCTGCTCGACCATATTCCCTATGCTCGCTTCATGGGATTCAGGGCTGAAGTTGAGGGGGACACGGTGACGACTATCATGCCCTTCAAGGACTCCCTGATTGGCAACGTCAGTCTGCCCGCATTGCACGGCGGGACTATCGGGGCACTGCTCGAGGTTACCTCGGTCATGCAGTTGCTGTTTGATACACAATGCGAGCGGTTGCCGAGAACCGTGGATATCTCTGTCGACTACCTGCGTTCCGGATATCCAGTGGATACTTACGGTCAGGCCATCGTGACCCGGCAGGGACGGCGGGTAGCGAATGTCCGTGCTGAAATCTGGCAGACCTCCAGAGACAGGCTCATCGCCACCAGTCATGGACACTTTCTCCTCACACCGGTATGAAGTCCCGGGAATGGCCGGTCCTAACAGTGGTTGCACGTGTCAGGATCGAACCCTATGCTTTCGCAGCGAGATTTAGCTTAACTTTTAAAAAATCACTAACGGAAAGGAAAAATCATGTCTGATGTCTATATCGTCGAGGCTTGCCGCAGCCCGATTGGCAAACGTGGCAAGGGTCTGGCCGGGCTCAAACCAGCTGATCTGCTGGGTAAGATCCAGAAAGCCGCTCTGGATCGAGCGGGCATCGCGCCCGAAAAAATTGACCAGGTGGTCGGTGGCTGCGTTTCCCAGGTGGGAGAGCAGACATTCAATATTGCCCGAATAGCCTGGCTGTCACAGGGTCTGCCCATGGAAGTTGCGTCAACAACCGTCGATGCGCAGTGTGGTTCCAGCCAGCAGGCAACCACCATGGCAGCATCCATGGTCGGCGCAGGCATTGAAGACGTTGTCATGGCCTGTGGCGTAGAGATGATGTCCCGGGTACCCCTGGGCTCGGCCATGAAGGATGGCTCTCCCATGGGCGAGCATTATTCAGATTACTACCAGCCCACCAGCCAGTTCCAGGGAGCGGCCATGATCGCCGAGGAATACCAGATTACCCGCGATCATACCGACCAGTTCGGCCTGGAAAGCCAGCAGAAAGCCATTCAGGCCTGGGAGGAAGGTCGCTTCGATCGAGAAGTGGTGTCTATTGAAGCGCCAGTGCTGGACGAGGAGTTCAAGCCCACCGGTGAAACCCGGGTTGTTTCCAAGGACGAGGGGTTGCGTGCAACCACACTGGAGTCCCTGAACGGGCTGAGTCCGGTGCCAGGCCAGGAAATTCATACCGCGGGTTCCAGTTCACAGGTCTCTGATGGTGCTGCTGCAGTTATCCTGGCGTCGGCCGATGCCTGCAAGAAGCTGGGTGTCAAACCTCGCGCGAGGATTGTCGCCACGACCCTGGTGGGTGTTGATCCCGTAACCATGCTGAAGGGGCCGATTCCCGCGACTCGCAAGGTGCTGGAACGCGCGGGTCTCAAGCTGGAAGACATCGATATTTTCGAGGTGAACGAGGCATTTGCATCAGTTGTGCTGGGCTGGGAGAAAGACCTCGGCGTCGATCACTCGAAGGTCAACGTGAATGGCGGTGCCATTGCCCTGGGTCATCCGACGGGCAGTACCGGTGCTCGACTGATCACGACGGCGTTGCATGAACTCGAGCGTCGCAAAGGCAGGTATGCGCTGATCGCAATGTGCTGTGGTGGTGGTCTTGGTACGGGCACCATCATCGAGCGCCTCGACTAGGCGTCCCTGACCAGAAAAGGCAAAAAAGGGTCAGCCGGTTTACCTGCTGACCCTTTTTTTTGGGTGGGATCTAACGAATCTTATCGAACGCAAGTTGCAGGCCGGTCAGCCCGTGCAGCAGGGCGTTGGCTGAAAACTCCGGCTCGGGTGCCCCGTCGGCCAGCCTGAAGTTCTCCATTCGCTCGAAGATCACCCTGAAGCCCACATTCAGCTCGCGACGACTCAGTGCCGCGCCCAGGCAGTGGTGCACGCCCTTGCCGAACGCCACCTGTTCCCGAAGATTGTCACGGGTGACGTCGAATTTCTCGGGATTCGGAAAACGGCGCTCGTCCTGGTTTGCCGAGGCGAACCGCGCGAACAGGATGGAGTCTTTGGGGATCTTGACCCCGTGCCATTCAAGATCTTTGGTTGCACGCCTGAACATGTTGGAAGAAGGGCTGGAATATCGCAGCGCTTCCTCCGCCAGGTTGGAAATCATTTCAGGTGAAGGATCTTTGCGGACAATTTCGTATTGATCGGGGTTCTGGATCAGCAGCCACATGGCTTCTGTCAGCGTTGCACTGGTGGTTTCGTTGCCGGCCACCATAATCTGCGAAATCATCGACAGGCATTCTGCTTCCGTTAAGGGCTTTTCGCCGTCAATACTGGCATTCACCACTTTCGACAGGATGTCATCCTGCGGATTTTCCCGGCGCTCTTTAATGCGCTCAACGAAATAGTGCTGAAATTCCACCATGTCCATGGCGGCTTTTTTCAGGCCCTCGCGATCGAGTTGCTGGCTCAGGTTGCCGATAAAGGCATCGGTCCATTTCTTGAAAAGCGGCAGATCTTTCTCGGGCGCACCCAACTGGTTGACGATCACCCGAAGCGGTAGCGGTACGCCTGACTCCGACAGGAATTCACATTCGCCGCGATCGATAAACTTGTCGATGAGATCTTCTGAGAGCTTCTCGATGTATGGCTCCAGCGCTTTCAGGTTGCGCGGGGAAAATGCACCATCGACGAATTTCCGATACCGTCTCTGCAGGGGTGGGTCCTCGGTGAGCATGGTATCGACCTGCGGGTAACCCGAGGCCATGATGTCGCGAATTTCAGGATCATCCGTGGCGGCAAGCTGGCGACTGCCAGAGACCATCTTGCTTGAAAAGGTCTCGTGATCCTGGGCCATTTTCACCACGTCGTCGTAACGCGAGACAAAGAAAATACCGCTCATCGGGTCCTTGAACACGGGCGCGTCGTCGCGCAGTCGACGGTTCAGCGGCCAGGGGCGCTTCAGCACCTCCGGGTGCATGGGAATGATCTCGTGCATTGGACAGGTGGCGACTTTAAGAGCTTCTTCAGACATGCCAGTTTATCCCTCGATTTTTCCTGTTGGTTCTGGCGGAAAAGGATACCACCAAAACCGTCAGTGGTGACTTTTATCAGCTATACTGCGGCGAAAAAAGGGGGAAAGCTCAGGTGAAGAATACGCAGGTAGTACTGGCGCGCCGCCCGCAGGGCGCCCCGGTATCGGAAGATTTTTCGGTCAGGGAAACAGACGTACCGACACCGGGTCCGGGCGAGGCACTGCTCGAGAATCTTTACGTCTCGCTGGATGCGGGTTTCCGCAACTGGATGGATGAGGACTCGGGTGATGACGTGCTGCCTGCCATGCAACTTGGTGAACCGGTCATGGGGCTGACCGCCTGTCGTGTGATCGAGTCGAATCGGGATGACCTTGTACCCGGTCAGGTGCTGGTCGGCAGGCTGGCCTGGGAGCGATATTCCATCGCCGGTGAGGGCGATCTTCTGGATCATGTGGCCGCCGAATTCAGTCAGTCGCCCAACCTGTTCCTGGGACTGCTCGGTGACACGGGGCTGTCGGCCTACTTTGGCCTGACCCGTGTGGCGAAAGTCCAGACCGGGGAGACCGTGCTGGTTTCTGCCGCAGGCGGTGCGGTGGGGAACGTCGCGGGACAGATCGCGAAGATTCTCGGTGCTTCCCGGGTAGTGGGCTTTGCGGGCAGCGATGACAAGTGCCGCTGGCTGCGGGAAGAGGTCGGCTACGATGCGACGATCAATTATCGCGGCGAGGATGTCCCGGCGGCCCTGTCCAGGACCTGTCCTGAGGGTATTGATGTGTACTTCGACAATGTTGGCGGTGATCTGCTTGAGCCGGTCCTGAACCATATCAACCAGAATGCCCGAATCGCGTTCTGTGGAGCGGTCGCCGACTACAATGATCCCGATCACAAGGGGCCTGCCAATCTGTTCAACCTGGTGACGAAGACGGCTCGCCTGGAGGGATTCATGACGCACTTCTGGATGGACGATTACACGGCAGCGCGGCGCCAGCTGCTGGCCTGGCTGGAAGCAGGCAAGTTGAAAAAATTCGAATCCATGTATGACGGAGTGGAGCATTGCGGCCAGGCCTTTGCGGATCTTTTTGCGGGCAGGAACCAGGGCAAGACGATCGTCAGGGTCTGATTCTGATGAAATCCTATTCCAGTTTTACGCTCTGGTATGTGGTGATTCTGCTGACGATCGCGTCGACGCTGTCGTTCGTGGACCGTCAGATTCTTAACGTCATGATTGGTCCGATCAAACGTGATCTCGGCGGTTTGAGTGACACTGAGATCTCGCTGATTATCGGCCTGGCCTTTTCAACGGTTTATTCCCTGACCACGCTGCCGCTGGCCAGGATCGCCGATCGCTACAATCGCAGGAACCTGATCGCGGCAGGTATTTTCAGCTGGAGCCTGATGACGGCGCTGGCCGGGCTGGCCAGCAATTTCTGGCAGCTGTTTGCCGCGCGGATGGGTGTGGGTATCGGTGAGGCATCCCTTGGCCCTGCCAGTACCTCCATGCTGGCTGATTACTATGAGGAACGACGCCTGCCCCTGGCCTACGGCATTGTGGCGACGGCGCCGTTCATTGGCACCGGTCTGGCCAGCATGGTGGGTGGCCCGCTTGTCGATTACCTGGAAGCCCGGCCACGCCTGGTCATGCCGGTTTTCGGGGAAATGTTTTCCTGGCAGACCGTTCTGGTTGTCGTGGGTCTGCCGGGGATTCTGCTGGCGCTGCTGATGTTTACCATCAGGGAGCCGGTTCGAACCGGTGCGAGCGCCGAACGTGTCGAGGGCTACAGCTGGGGTGAGGTCTGGCGGTTCTGCATGGGGCGTCGAAAGTACCTGACCATGCACTTTATTGCC
Organism: Pseudomonadota bacterium; assembly: GCA_027621895.1. Classification (GTDB taxonomy): domain Bacteria; phylum Pseudomonadota; class Gammaproteobacteria; order Pseudomonadales; family Azotimanducaceae; genus UBA9659. The sequence continues at coordinate 6,016 of JAQCAK010000028.1, forward strand.
TACCTGTGCCTGTCGATCCAGGGGTTCGCGTTCCTGACCTGGATTGTTGAGTTCTTTGTTCGCACCCACGGCTGGTCCCGAACGGACATCGGGCTGACCTATGGCGCGATTGCTTTCTTCGTGGGAATACTGGGCAGTATCTGGGCCGGCTACTATGCGGGCAACATGATTGCTCGGGGCAGGGCAGATGCCCCCATGCGCCTTACCCTGTGGGGAACCATCGGGCTGGGACCCCTGGCGGTGACTATGCCGCTGGTCCCCCAGGACTGGCTGGCGATTGTCTTGATTATTCCAATCACCTTTTTTATGGCCATGCCGCCGGGGCTGAGCAATGCGGCATTGCAGGCAATTTCACCGAATCGGATGCGGGGACAATTGATCGCGATCTACCTGATCTGCGTGAGCTTTCTGTCGTACCTGTTTGCGCCCCTGATCATCGGCCTGATGAATGACTATGTCTTTGGTCGGGAAGATGCGATCCATCTGTCACTGTCGACCCTGGCGGCGGTGAACTACGTGCTGGCGGCTGTCTGCCTGTTTTTCAGCCTGGGGCCGTTGCAGGACGCGGTCGCGCGCGTCAGGGAATTTGACTGAACTGCCGGCGCTAGCGGGGTTTTGCGCCGCCACCGACCCGGATGATTTCACCGGAGACCCAGCTGGCCGCATCTGAGGCCAGGTAGATGCAGGCTGCCGAGATATCTTCAGGGGTACCCAGACGGCCCAGCGGGATATTCCATTCCGCCAGCAGTTCATCCAGCTGGCTTTTGTCCTTGCCAACGGCCTTGAGCATGACTTCCGTGGGAATGGCGCCCGGGGCGACCGCATTGACCCGGATATTCGGTGCGAATTCAGCGGAAAGTGTCCATGTCAGGCTGTTGGTGCCTGCCTTGGCGGCACCGTAGTGGGCACTGCCCGGCACGGGGCCGGAGCCGGCGCCGGACGTGATGTTGATAATCGATCCCTGGTCCATGTAGCGGGCTGCAGTGATACAGCCCAGGTAGATTGACGTCAGGTTCAGGGCGATGGTTCTGTCCCATTCCTCCCTGGGCAGTTCCCGCAAAGGCATGCGCAGCGGTGAACCGCCGGCATTGTTGACCCAGATGGTCAGTTTGCCAAACGCTTCAACGGCGCGCCTGGCCAGCCGGTCAATGGCCTCGTCATCGGTGACATCCGTGGTGACAGCGATGGCCTGGCCGCCTTCCTCTCGAATCGCTGCGGCGACGGCCTCGATTTCTTCGGTTCGTCGGGCAGCGACCACCACGGCTGCACCCACCCGGGCGAAATCCCGGGCGATGCCCTCACCAATACCCCGGCCACCACCGGTTACCACGGCGACGTGCCCGTCCAGCCTGAATCGGTCCTGTGGGTTGGTCATGCGGCTGCCTGCTTGGCGACCTCAAGTCGCTTCTTCAGGTCCTCGAGTTCCTGGTAGAGTTCGGCGGGTACATGATCCCCGTAGGCCTGGTAGTAACCTTCAATCAGTGGAATCTCTGCCAGCCAGCCGTCGATCTCGACTCGCAGCAGCTCAGCGATCTGCTCGCTGGACAGGTCCAGGCCTTCGAAATCAAGACTCTCCATGGCAGGCAGGTTGCCGATCGGGGTTTCCACCGCCTCAGCGGTACCCTCACAACGCTCGAAGACCCACTTCAGGACCCGTGAGTTTTCGCCGAAGCCCGGCCACATGAAACGGCCATCATCGTCTTTCCTGAACCAGTTAACGTAGTAAATCCGCGGCAGCTGGCGATCCGCCTGTTTGCCAAAATTGATCCAGTGACCCCAGTAATCGGCCATGTTGTAGCCACAGAATGGCAGCATGGCCATGGGGTCCCGGCGCAGCTCACCGATCTTGCCAGCGGCCGCGGCGGTCTTCTCAGATGAGACGATGGAGCCAAAGAAAGTCCCCTGCTGCCAGTCCCTGGCTTCATTGACCAGTGGCACAACGGTCGCGCGACGGCCGCCAAATAGGATGGCGCTGATGGGGACGCCTTTCAGGTCTTCCCACTCGTCGGCAATAGCCGGGCACTGTGCTGCTGAAACCGTAAAGCGGGCATTGGGGTGTGCGGCAGGTTTGCCGGAGCTGGGCGTCCAGTCGTTGCCTTTCCAGTCGATCAGGTGATCGGGGGGTGTCTCCGTCATGCCTTCCCACCAGATGTCACCGTCATCGGTTTCCGCAACGTTGGTGAAAATACAGTTTCCGGTCAGTGTATTCATTGCGTTGGCGTTCGAATCCATACCCGTGCCCGGGGCGACGCCGAAGAAACCGGCTTCCGGGTTGATGGCATAGAGGCGACCGTCATCGCCGAATTTCATCCAGCAGATGTCATCACCCACGGTTTCGACAGTCCAGCCAGGGATAGTAGGCATCAGCATGGCCAGGTTGGTTTTGCCGCAGGCGCTGGGAAATGCACCGGCAATATAGTGAGACCGGCCCTCGGGACTGGTCAGCTTGAGGATCAGCATATGTTCTGCGAGCCAGCCCTCGTCCCTTGCCATCACTGAAGCGATTCGCAGCGCGAAACATTTCTTGCCGAGCAGCGCGTTGCCGCCATAGCCGGAGCCAAAAGACCAGATTTCCCGGGTTTCGGGGAAATGGGCGATGTACAGCTGGTCCGGGTTGCAGGGCCAGGGCACATCCTCGACGCCCTCGGCCAGCGGGTAACCCACCGAGTGAATACAGGGCACGAACTCGCCATCATCGCCAAGTTCGTCGAGGACATTTTGACCCACACGGGTCATGATGTGCATGCTGGTCACCACGTAAGGTGAATCTGTTACCTCGACCCCGATATGGGCAATGGGGGATCCCACCGGGCCCATGGAGAAGGGGATCACGTACATGGTGCGACCGCGCATACAGCCCTTGAACAGGCCGTTCAGGGTTTTGCGCATTTCCTCCGGTGCGATCCAGTTGTTGCTGGGGCCGGCGTCGGCTTCTTTTTCGGCGCAGATATAGGTCCGGCTCTCGACCCGGGCGACGTCAGCGGGGTCTGATCTGACAAGGTAGCTGTTGGGGCGTTTCTCCTCGTTCAGTTTCTTCGCCACGCCTGCTTTCAGCAGGAGTTCCCACATGCGGTTGTATTCCGACTCGCTGCCATCGCAAATCACAACGTCATCGGGCTGGCACAGGTCTCTCATCTCCTCGAGCCACGCCGCCAGCTTCTGGTGTTTCAGCATGAAATCAGCCTCTTTGTCCTGCTTGTTTTCCCCCGGGACCGCGACAATCTGGTGCACGGCACTGACCCTGGTGGGGGTGGAATCTGGTGAGGGCGCAGAATACAGGAAATACGACCTCAAATCGACGCGCGGACTTGTCCAAATTCTGGATGTTGAGGATCAATAGCTTAGATGAATGGTCTGTGTGAAGATGCGCGTCATGAGTAACAGCGCACCACAATTTCCGTCGGACCATTATCAGCCCCAGCGAGCACTGACGGCTTATCGCCAGTACTGGGCAGAATGCTTCGGCATCGCGCCGTTCCTGCCCACCAGCCGTGCAGAAATGGACGCCCTGGGCTGGGACAGCTGCGATGTCATCATCGTGACCGGCGATGCCTATGTGGACCATCCGAGTTTTGGCATGGCGGTGATCGGCCGGGTGCTGGAGGCCCAGGGTTTCAGGGTCGGGATTATTGCCCAGCCGGACTGGCGTGATACCGCTGACTTCAGCGCTCTGGGAGCGCCAAATCTCTATTTCGGCGTGGCCGCCGGCAACATGGATTCGATGATCAATCGCTATACGGCAGATCGGAAAATTCGCCAGGATGATGCCTACACGCCGGGTAATGTGGGGGGTAAGCGCCCGGATCGCAGTGTGATCGTGTATTCACAGCGCTGTCAGGAAGCGTTTGCGCAGGTGCCTGTGGTGATTGGCAGCATTGAAGCCAGCCTGCGGCGCATCGCGCATTATGACTACTGGTCGGACAAGGTCCGGCGCTCGGTCCTGCTGGATTCAAAGGCAGATATCCTCCTGTACGGAAATGCCGAGCGTGCCATCGTTGAGCTGACTCACCGGATCGCTGGAGGCGAGTCTGTGGAGCAGATTTCTGATATCCGCGGTACCGCATTCCTGCGCAACGAACCCCTGCCTGGTTATCGCGGCATAGACGAGAGCCAGCTGCCGGAAGACCGGGAAAAGCCTGAAAGGGTCAGGTTGACGGGCGAGCATCACGCGGATTACATCGAACTGCCCTCGTATGAAGATGTGGTCAGAGACAGCGATCTGTACGCACATGCCTCGCGGATCCTGCATCGGGAGACGAATCCGCATAATGCGCGGGCACTGGCACAGCGGCATGGTGATCGCCTGGTCTGGCTGAACCCGCCGCCGATTCCGCTGACCACGGAAGAGCTTGACTGGGTGTTTGAGCGACCCTATGCGCGGGTACCGCATCCCGGCTACGGCGCTGAGCGTATTCCTGCGTATGAAATGATCCGCCATTCAGTCAACATCATGCGTGGCTGTTTCGGTGGCTGCACCTTCTGTTCGATTACCGAGCATGAAGGACGAATCATCCAGAGCCGTTCCGAAGAGTCGATACTTCAGGAAATCGAACAGATCCGGGACAAGTCCCCCGGTTTCACCGGCGTGGTCTCCGATCTTGGCGGACCGACCGCCAACATGTGGCGGCTTGCCTGCAAGGATCGTGAAACCGAGAGCCGGTGTCGCCGATTGTCCTGTGTGTATCCCTCCATCTGCGAAAACCTGAACACGGATCAGACGCCGCTGATCGGCCTGTACCGCAAGGCCCGCGCGCTACCGGGCGTCAAAAAGGTCCTGATCGCCTCGGGGCTGCGCTATGACCTGGCTGTGCGCACACCCGAGTATGTGCGGGAGCTGGTCACCGAACATGTTGGCGGGGATCTCAAGATTGCG
>JAQCAK010000029.1 GCA_027621895.1 Pseudomonadota bacterium
GGAAGTTCTGCAGGACTACCTGGACTGCATGCCGATCAGCCGTCCCGGTGTCGTGGACGATATTGCCAGGGCTGTACGCTTCCTGTGTGGTCCTGAGTCCTCCTGGATCACCGGGGTGGTCCTGAGTGTGGATGGGGGACATCACCTCCGCCGCGGACCGAATGTCGAACCGTTTTCCAGGATGCTGTTTGGCGACGATCTAACCGAGGGGCGGCTCTAGTTTTTCGATACTCACCAGGCAGGTGAGGGCAGAAGGACCCTGGGCGATGTCTGAGGTGCCCCGGTCCAGGGTCACCGCGTTTGGATTGCCCGCGTGACATTCCCCTGATTCGTCCGGTTGCCACCATGCACCGGTCGCGATCGACAGCACGCCGCGCATAATGGCATCGGAGATAATCAGGCCCGCGCGGAAACTGCCCCGGTCGTTGAAGACGCGCACCGTATCCCGGGCTTGCAGGCCCAGTTCGGTGGCATCTGAAGCGTTTATTGTGATGGGTTCCATGCCATTGATCTTCGACAGCTGACTGAATTCGCCTTGATCAAGCTGGCTGTGTAATCGACTGGCGGGCTGGTGACTGACCAGGTGGAACCTGTGTATACCCGGTTCCCCGAGCCACTCATGGGGTGTGTGCCAGGTGGCATGCCCGAATTTTTCGGTCGCCAGCTGGATTTTGCCATCCGGCGTGGCCAGCGGGAAACGCATCGGGTCGGCGCGAAAGTCGGCAAACAGGTCATGGGCGGCTGGTGCAGGAAACAAGTATTCACCTTGTTCCCAGAATGTTTCGAACGCTGGCATCTCCGGATAACGGTCACCGGTGTCGCCGGTGTCGCCGCGTATCCAGTCCCTGGTTGATCGTCCTTCTGTGAAAGCATCCCCCGCACCCAGGCGCTGCGCGAGCCCGGAGAAGACAGCATAGTCGGTTCTTGCCTCATCAAAGGATGGCAGCACCTGCTTCATAGCAACCAGAATGTCCTCGTTGGGCGCGCCCCCGATATCCTCGCGTTCCAGTGAAGATGCGATTGGCAGTACGATATCCGCATGCCTGGCGGTGGCGGTCCACACCAGTTCATGGCATACCACTGTTTCGGGCTTCTGCCAGGCCAGAGCCAGGCGGTTCAGGTCCTGGTGATGATGGAATGGGTTGCCGCCAGCCCAGTAGATCATCCTGATATCCGGATAACACCGTGATTCACCATTGAAAGAATAGGGCTGACCTGGATGCAACAGCATGTCGGCAATTCTCGCGACCGGAACAGCTTCACTGACGCTGTTCATGCCGCCCCTGGGCAGGTGGGCCAGGTTGTGCCGTTCGACGGGCTTGCCAACCTTGTTCTCAACGCAGTAGCCAAGACCAATCCCGCACCCCGGCAGGCCAATCTGCCCAAGCAGGGCTGCCAGCGTAATGCCCATCCAGTAGGGTTGTTCACCATGCTGGTGTCGCGACAGAGACCAACTGAGAGAAATCATTGTTCGATGGCTGGCCATATCCCCGGCGAGCTGTTCGATATCGGTGGCTGCGATGCCACATCGTTCAGCAGCCCAGGTGGGCGTTTTCGGCGTCTGGTCCAGGGCACCCAGCACGTATTCCCGAAAGATATCGAACCCACTGCAGTAGCGCGCAATGAACGGCTCATCGTAGAGATCACGGGTGATCAGCGTGTAAGCAAGACCCAGCATCAGGGCCACGTCTGTGCCGGGCCTGACCGGAAGCCAGCGGGCATTCAGGAACCCGGGACAGTCCGTTGCCTGCGGGCTGATATTGAAAAACCGGATGCCTTTTTCAGCGGCAGCTTTCAGATAGGCCTGCTGCACGTGGCGTCCCGGTCCGCCATTGGTGATCTGGGCGTTCCGCAGTGGCAGGCCGCCAAAACAGACCATCATCTCGGCATGTTCTATGATGCGGGGCCAGCTGGTGGGTGCCTTGAGTAAATCCTCATAGTGTCCGATCACCTTCGGCAGGATCACCTCGGCAGCAGCATAGCTGTAGGCGTTGACTGAATCGGTATGGCCACCGGTGCAGGTCAGGAAACGATGCAGCTGACTCTGGGCATGGTGGAAACGTCCTGCGCTGGCCCAGCCATAGGATCCGCCGTAAATTGATGCAGGGCCATGTTGCTCGCGTATCCTGGCCAGTTCATTGGCGATCAGGTCCAGAGCATCGTCCCAGGACACCTCCACGAAGTCCTCTTTGCCACGGACACCGTGTCCAGAACCCTGTTCAAGATAACTGCGTCTTACGGCTGGCCTGCTGACGCGATGCAGGGAATTGCCGAGTAACAGATTGCGTCCGATCGGACTGGGATCGGGATCTTCAGGCGCGGGTGTGACATCAACCAGCTCACCGTTGTTGACGTGGCAGTCGTACAGCCCCCAGTGTGTCAGGGTGCGGACGATCACAGGGAAATGATGATGCCCACGATCGTGGCAGTCGTACAGGTCGCAATCGTGCCCGCGATGATCGACTTGAAGCCCAGCTCCATAATCTCATTGCGCCGCTCCGGCACCATGGTCACCAGGCCGGTAATCATGATGCCCAGGCTCACGAAGTTCGCAAAGCCGCAGAGTGCGTAGGTCATGATGATTCGCGTGCGTTCAGTCAGCTCCTCGACCGGAATCTGGCCGAATCGGACGTAGGCGATAAACTCGGTGAGCACAACCTTGGTCCCCATCAACTGGCCGGTGATGAATGCTTCCTGCCAGGGAATACCCATCATCATCGTAAGCGGCGCCATGACCACCCCGAGCACGCGTTCCAGGGTAATCGGCCCGCCGGCGACCTCCGGGAAGATCCCGAGCACGCTGTTGACCAGATAGACCAGCGCGACAATCACGATAATCATGGCAATGATATTGAGGAACAGCGCCAGGCCGTTCGCGGTGCCCGTCGCGATGGCATCCATGATGTTGTCAGCGCCGCGATCAATCCCATCGTCACCGGTGGTGACGGGACCGCGATCAGGGACCAGCAGATGACTGACGTATACGACTGCGGGCAGTGTGATGAGCGAGCAGGCGATCAGGTGACCGATCGCATCGGGGACGACGCTGCTGATCACCGCTGCTTCCAGTGCCAGCATGGTGCCCGCAATGGTCGCCATACCGGCACACATGACCGCGAACAGCTCGCCCCGGTTCATCTTTGCCAGGTAGGGGCGTATCAGCAGGGGTGATTCCACCATGCCCAGGAAGGCATTCGCTGAGATACCAAGTCCCAGGGCACCCCCAATTTCCAGGGTCTTCTCCAGAATCAGTGAGAACCCCTTCATGACCAGCGGCAGGATTTTCCAGTACATGAAGATCGCTGACAGTACGCTGATGACGATCACCAGTGGCATCGCCTGGAACGCCAGTATGAAACTGGCGCCAGCGACGGATTCCTCGAACGGCAGTTCACCACCACCCAGGTAGCCGAAGATGAAGGTGGTTCCCTCGCGGGTCGCCGCCTGCAGCACGGATATCGCATCGTTGAGTGCCACGAAAACGACCTTGGAACCGGGCAGCTTCAGCAGGATTAATGCAAAGATAATCTGCAGTGCCAGGCTCTTAAGCACGATAGGATAGTGCACTTCCTGGCGTCGTTCACTGAACAGATAACAGAGAGTCAACAGCAGGGTCAGCCCGATCAGGCTCTGGGCGATCAACATGTTCCAGGCACCACAAAGAAGGATTGCCTAAAATAGCATGAAACCGCCGGCAGGGCTGCCGCCTGGCATTATTCTGCCAGGGCATGCTCCACGGCGCTCTCGCCCCAGCCCACCAGCTCACCCGATACGAACACCAGCGGGGTTGTTTCGTCCTTTGTGGTATCGCCGTCACTCTCGGTGTGGCGAGTGCGATAGTAAAGCACCGTGTAGGTTTGACCTTCACGAACGAAGGATTCGTTAAAGTCGGGGCGCCCCAGTTCTTCCCGGATGGCGCTCTGGGAATCACCGATGACGAGGTTCTCGACGATGCGAGCATTTTTCTTCTGTCTGGCGTGCCAGCCGTCGTTGTCATCCCAGTCATCAGTATTGACGGCGATAACACAGCCACTGAGTATGAGGACGGACAGGATGGTCAGGATTCGCATGTGGTTTTCCTTCTTTCAATCGAAATGTTCTGGTTAATACGCAGGCATCTGTTTTCAGCAGACAGCGCCTGGCTCTGGCCGAATAGTTAGCAAACACCGTGCCGTATCTGATGTCTTTTAAAATCAAAGATATAGAGCCGCGCCCGGGGAGTTAATTGCGAGAATCACCAATCAGTAGCCAGAATCACCAGCATTCACCAGATCAGCTGGCTTGAAGATCCTGCCGCGTGGAACCTATGATGCAGGAAACCCGATGAACAGAGACTGACGCTGTGACAGACCTGAAAGCTTTTGAGACCATTCTTGTTGATGTAGAAGACGCCATTATGACCCTGACGCTGAATCGTCCCGAGCGATTGAATGCCTGGACCTACCAGATGGGTGATGAACTCCAGTCTGCTATTGAAGCCGGCAACACTGACCCCGCTATCGAAGCTTTCGTTGTGACCGGTGCGGGCAGAGGCTTCTGCGCCGGTGCCGATGTGAAGGACCTGTTCCAGGCACAGGCTGAATCCGGCGAGGTGCGCCAGGGTTCCAGTGAACCCCGCGACTGGGTGGGTCTGTTACGGCAATCCAAGCCCATTGTCGCCGCAGTGAATGGTGCCGCCATCGGTGTTGGACTGACGCAGATCCTGCCCATGGATTACATCGTGGCCTCGCGGGATGCGAAGCTCAGCTGTCGATTCATCAAGATGGGCCTGGTGCCTGAACTGGCGAGCTCTCATTTCCTGGTGGCCCGTTGCGGTTTCGGCGCGGCGAGCGAACTGATGCTCTCGGGGCGGACCGTGCCGGCCGACGAGGCCGCGACCCTGCGTCTCGTGGATCGGGTCGTCGATGCCGATGATTTGCTGGATGCTGCTCGCGCGGTCGCAAAATCCATGGGAGAAAACCCCCAGGCGGCACTGGCGATGGTCAAGTCCCTGATTACCCGGAACATGGCTGAGTCTGACTACCGATTGACGCAGCAGCGTGAAATGGAGTCGCTGCTGGAATGCTACAAGTCAGCCGAGCACAAGGAGGCGATTGCCGCATTTCTTGAAAAACGGGAGCCGGATTTCAAAAGCGCGCGGGAAGGTTAGTCTGATTGGAAACCGGGAGAACGATACCGGCCGAGTCCTGTGTACAGGAAACCGTAGGCACACAGGAACAGTGATACAAAGATTGCCGGAACCACCGCGTTCATGGTGCCGAATGCCTCAATAATGAAACCGATGATCAGGGCGCCAACCGGGATGCTGCCCATCATGCCCAGGTTGTAAACACTGAGCAGCCTGGCCAGGTAGGCAGGTTCTGCGGCTTCCTGTACGACAGCCCGGGACAGGTTGGTCGTCACGCCCATATTCAGCCCCCAGAAAAACAGCGCCGCCATCAGCAGCCACCAGTCCGGCTGCAACCAGACCAGGGCAAGAATCACGCTTCGGGTCAGCTGCATCAGCAGGAACCAGTACCCGGGTCGAGCCAGCGGCATGACTTTGAACTGGATGATGTTGGAGATGGTAGCGCCCGCATAGAAGACAATCATGATGGTGGCCAGCCCCAGGGCATCGCCGGCATAGGTTCGCTTGACGATAAAGGGCAGGGCGGTCATGAAAGCGCCGGCGTTAAACACGCCGGAGGTGAACGTAATGATCAGGGTATGCAGGATGGTGCGGTTGTTGTAGGCCGCTTTCAGGCCGGCGAGGATCACCTTTACCGTGGGTTCTTTACGGGCCGGTGGCAGGACCAGTGGTGTGATACGGCGAATGGCGAACACACCGATGATCAGGCTGGCTGACTGAACAATGAGCACCTCACTGACCCCAACGATCTCCATCTGCCCGGCAACCAGCAGTCCGAAAATCTGTACCACGAATTGCATGATGGTTGCGGCAGTCACGCCGCGTTGAACCTGTTGCCCTGCCACGCGGTTCAGGATCGCCTGCTGTGCCGGGCTGCTGTATGAAATAGCGGTGCTCATTGCCAGCCCGAAGCAGGAGACGGTCCAGATGTTCATCCAGCCGAACTCGTTGGCAGCCAGCAATGCCATGGGGAACATCCAGGCTGTTGCGTAGATTCGGATCAACAGGTCCCTTGGGTCAGAGCTGTCAGCACTGGCGCCGCCCCATAACATCAGCAGAATGCCGGGCAGGGAAACCATTGCCTGCACGATGCCTACCTGGTCTGCAGGCAGAACCAGGATGCCCACCAGCAGCCAGCTGAACAGCAACTGCTGCATGGCCACGGCGGTGCCGGTCAGCGCTGTCGAACCCAGATAGGCCCGGAATTGACTGTTGTGCCACAGATTTTCAGCAGGTGCTTTCAAGAATCCCGGGTTCCAGCGTGAAAACAATGATTGTCAGGACGAGAGCAGATTAAACGCAGACTCATCTGTTCTCCAGAAATTTCCTCATGAAACTTAAGGTTGTTTTAAATCAGACACTTAATGCGGGTTTTTCAGGTGAACTTGAAATTGACTTGCTTGTCTCAAGCAAGTATCTTTCGCCATTCAATCTACCAGACTAACCCTTAATCGCGAAGAGGCAAGCCCAGATGGCCGATTATGTTGCACCCACCCGGGAACTCAGTTTTGTCGTCAACGAACTGCTGGATTATGAGCGCCTGAACGGGCTGCCGGCGTTCGCAGATGCAGGTGAAGACCTCACCGCTGCAATCCTCGAGGAAGCAGGGAAATTTGCCGGCGAAGTGCTGGGGCCGATTAACCGGGTCGGTGACCAGCAGGGTGTCCGGATCGAAGGTGATGAGGTCATCACACCGGAAGGATTTACCGATGCCTACAAACTGTTTGTCGAGAACCAGTGGCTGAGCCTGGCACAGGATCCGGAGTATGGCGGCCAGGGCCTGCCTTTCCTGGTGCACCTGGCAGCGGCAGAAATGTGGAACAGCGCCTGTACCTCTTTTGCCCTGTGTCCCATGCTGACCGCAGGCGGTATTGATGCACTGGCCGCCCATGCCAGCGATGCGATCAAGACCCGGTACCTGCCAAACCTGATTACCGGTCACTGGTCAGCCACCATGAACCTGACGGAGCCCCATGCGGGCTCCGACCTGTCGACGCTGAAGACCCGTGCAGAACCCGAGGGCGATCATTACCGGCTCCGGGGCCAGAAGATTTACATTACCTGGGGTGAGCACCCGATGGCAGAGAACATCCTGCATATTGTGCTGGCGCCGATGATCGACGCACCGCCAGGCAACAAGGGGCTGTCGCTGTTTCTGGTGCCCAAGTTCCTGGTGAATGAAGACGGTTCACTCGGCGAACGCAATGATCTGCGGGTGGTGTCCACCGAACACAAGCTGGGTATTCACGCGAGCCCGACCTGTGTCATGAGCTTCGGCGAGAACGAGGGCGCGATTGGCTACCTGATCGGCGAGCCCGGTGATGGACTGGCCTGCATGTTCACCTTGATGAACCACGCCCGGCTCGAAGTCGGTCTGCAGGGAGTTGCCCTGTCGGAACGGGCTTACCAGGATGCGGTTGCCTATGCCCGCGAACGGGTGCAGGGCAGGAATGTCGAAAATGGCGAATCCGCCAATATCATCCAGCATCCCGACGTGCAGCGGATGCTGATGACCATGAAATCCCTGACCGAGGCCATGCGGGGGCTGACCTATGACGGTGCCTGGTCCCACGACCTCCGGATTCATGGTGCAGATGCGGACGAGCGCCGCCACTTTGACGAGCGTTTTGCTTTGCTGACACCGGTGGTCAAGGCCTGGTGTACCGAACTGGTGAATGAAGTCACATCCCTGGGTATTCAGGTTCACGGTGGCATGGGATTCATTGAGGAAACCGGTGTCGCGCAGCATTACCGTGACGCCCGGATTACGTCGATCTACGAGGGCACCAACGGTATCCAGGCGAATGACCTGGTCGGCAGGAAGATCCTGCGGGATCAGGGAGCCGCCATGGGCTCCTACCTGGGTGAAGTGCTGGAAACGGCGACCCGGCTTGAGAAGGATGCTGCACTGAAGTCGATTGGCAGTCGTCTCAGGCAGGCAGCTGATGACCTGCAGCACGCGACGCGATTTGTTGTCGACTCGGCCAGTGGCCAGCCGAAGCTGGTGGGCGCAGTGGCCTACAACTTCCTGATGATGATGGGGTATGTGGCCGGTGGCTGGTACATGGCCCGTGCAGCTGAAAAGTCCCAGGCAGCGCTGGCGGCAGGTGACAATGAGTTCTATCGTCGAAAACTGAAATCCGCCAGCTTCTACTTCTCACAGCTGCTGCCGAGGTACCGGGGGTACATGGACGCGGTGACGGGTGGTGCTGACATTGGTATGGCGCTGACAGCAGAAGATTTCTAATGGATCCCCAGGGTAAGCAGAATGCCAACGGGCGGCTCACCCAGGCAGAGCGAACGGAAATATCTGACAATCGCATGCTGGAAGCCGCGGTTGAACTGATTTCGACGGTCGGACCGGCGGCAACGAGCCTGAAGGAAGTGGGCATGAAGGCAGGTTACAGTCGGGGCCTGGCGGGCCAGCGATTCGGCTCAAAAGATAACCTGTTCGCTTTCGTCTTACGGCAGGTCGGTGAGGTCTGGCTGGGACAGCTCAAAAGATCCACCAGCAGGGAATACGGGCTCGCGGCGATCAACGCGGCCCTGGAAGAACACTACCAGTTCTGCGTGGATGCACCCACTCAGGTTCGGGCTTTCTACACGCTGTGGTTTGAATCGGTCAATGCGGGATCTGAACTCGCGGCGATTATCGGCCACATTCATGAACGTCGCCGCCAGGATGTCGTGCACTGGATTACCGCTGATGAGGGTGTACCTCCATCGGTTAAGGCCAAGGCAGATGAAATCGCAGGGCAGTTCTGCGCTTCTGTCATTGGTATTGTTTATTACTGGCTCGCTAACCCGCAGGACCTGCAGGAAACAAGCAGGCTGCATGATAATCTTAAGAAAACCATGACGCTGCTACTGGCAGCTGGAGGAGAAGGCTAATGTCGGAAGCCAAGAAACCGGACGTCAGATCTATTGATACCGTAAACCAGACGGTTAACCAGGCGCCCCCGCTGCGTTTTGTGACAGCAGCCAGCCTGTTTGATGGACATGATGCGTCGATCAATATCATGCGGCGAATCCTGCAATCCCTGGGGGTTGAAGTCATTCACCTCGCGCATAACCGATCTGTCGCGGAAGTCGTGCAGGCGGCGCTCCAGGAAGATGTCCAGGGTATCGCCATCAGCTCCTACCAGGGAGGCCATGTTGAATACTTCAAGTACGTGGTCGATATGCTGCGGGAGAACAACGCTGAGCATATTCGCGTCTTCGGCGGCGGCGGCGGGGTGATCGTCCCGGAAGAGATTCAGGAACTGCACGACTACGGTGTCGCACGGATCTACTCTCCTCAGGACGGCATGACCATGGGACTGGTTGGCATGATTCAGGACATGGTGGATGTTTGTCGTGCGACGGAAATGCCCGCCAGAACCTTTGGGGATTCAGCGCCAACCGATTACATCGCGCTGTCGGCCATGATTACTGCCATTGAACGGGGCGAAATGGGCGCAGCAGACCTGGCCGCGCTGAAGCTCGGTTCAGACCGTTCTGTGCCCGTGCTTGGCATCACCGGTACCGGTGGCGCCGGTAAATCATCCCTGACTGACGAGATTATTCGACGCTTTCGGATCGACAGCGGCGATGATGCCAACATTGCGATCCTGGCCATCGACCCGACCCGGAGGAAAACCGGCGGTGCTCTGCTGGGTGACCGTATCCGGATGAATTCAATTTATGCGCCGAATATCTACATGCGCTCTATTGCAACCCGCGGCGCAACCGGTGAAGTCCCCGAATACCTGACCGAGGTGATCGCTGCTACGCGCAAGTTTGATTTTGACCTGATCATTGTAGAGACACCGGGTATTGGCCAGGGAGACGCCGGCATCGTTCCTTACGTTGACTCTTCCATGTACGTGATGACCCCCGAATTTGGTGCCCAGAGCCAGCTGGAAAAGATCGACATGCTGGACTTTGCCGACCTGGTCGTCATCAACAAGTTTGATCGCAAGGGTGCCGAGGATGCGCGACGTGATGTCGCCAAGCAGGTCCAGCGGAACCGGGAAGCCTTTGGTGCCAAACCCGAGGACATGCCAGTCTACGGCACGATCGCCTCACGCTTTGGCGACGATGGCGTGACTGCTGCCTATCATGGCCTGGTTGCACTGCTGAAGGAAAAAGGGCTGCGAGCCTGGACGTCGAAACTGCCTTACCTGGATAACCGGGTGCCGTCCGAACGTTCCATCATTGTGCCCTCATCACGCGCCCGATACCTTGCGGAGATTGCGGACACGGTCAGGGGCTATCACCAGAAAAACCAGCAGCAGGCGCGCATCGCCCGGGAAAGACAGCAGTTACTGGCGGCTAAAAGCATGCTCAGCGAGACCGGCGATGAAATAGATCAACTGATTGAAGACCGCACGTCGAAACTGACAGAAGAGAACCGCAGTCTGCTGGAGAAGTGGCCGTCGCTTCGCGACAGTTACATCGGCAAGGAACGTGTCGAGACCCTGCCCAACGGCAAGGAAATCACGACCCGACTCGGCAGCGAAACCCTGTCCGGTAACTGGATCCCCCGTGTTGCGGTCCCCCGATACGAGGACGACGGTGAGATCCTGAAGTTTCTCAAGCGTGAAAACCTGCCGGGCTTTTTCCCGTTTACTGCAGGTGTATTTCCTTTCAAGCGGGAAGGCGAAGATCCTGCGCGAATGTTTGC
>JAQCAK010000030.1 GCA_027621895.1 Pseudomonadota bacterium
CTTATCCTTAACCGTCAGCTCTCCCTGCTTTCTGCCACCTTTGAAGGCCATGTGATGCAGCTTGCCATCACGCTTGATAAAAACCTCGAAGTCTTCTGACAGCGCGTTGACGACCGACACGCCCACACCGTGCAGACCGCCGGAAAACTTGTAATTGTCGCTGTTGAATTTTGCGCCCGAGTGAAGACGCGTGAGAATCAGCTCAACACCCGGCAGTTTCTCTTTCTTGTGAATATCGACCGGCATGCCACGACCATCGTCACTGACCGACATGGACCCGTCCTTGCGCAAGGTCACCCTGATTTCTGTGGCATGACCTTCCAGCGCTTCATCGACACTGTTATCGATGACCTCCTGTGCAAGATGGTTGGGTCGGGTTGTGTCTGTATACATGCCGGGTCTTTTTCTGACCGGCTCGAGTCCCTCGAGGACTTCGATGGAATCTGCTTGATAACTACGGGCCATTTTTGAGTCTTACTGTGTTGTCTTAGCGTTGGCTACATCGGCGGACAGCGGGTTGGAACCCGCGCCCGAATTCATTCGGCAGGAGGCGCTGATTATAGGCGATCAGGCCGGGAATCCCGCAGGAAATCTCAAGAAAATTGTTGTTCAGGCAGCAAACCTGACCAGCCTGATCAGGTAAATGCAAGTGGTCGCAGGGAGTGACCGTTCTCAATGCAGTGGGTCAGCAACTCGCCGAGGAAACGGTTGATCTGGGATTTTTCGTCCGGCTGGAACATATTGGCATTGGGCGTGGGATACCTGAACCGAAAGTTCCTGTGTCTTTCGAAGCGGATGACCTCCGCAGACTTGACGTCATGATACATGCGAATCTCAAGACTGGGCCATTTGATGAAAGGCCGGTCGTTCGCTGAGTCGACGTCAATGGTGAGCATGGTCGTGAAACGACACCGCTCCCTGACCCGGATTGTCACACTGGCACTGTCCTGGTTCTCGGTCTTGACGCCGAAGCGAAGCTCATCCTCAACGTCCATGTCCGGAAACAACCGGCACAGGCGAATGTAATTCACATCACACTCCGCCATGTCTGCGATAAGGTCCGGTACATATATGTAGCGATTGGTCATGGCTTGAGAGTACCACAATAGATTTACAAGATACTCTTGAAAACAGGGCCCGAAATGTGGATGGCACCCGGTGATCAGAGGTCTCGACCGACCCTGCCAAGTTGTTGCAGCAGGATCTCCTCGGTTCGATCCAGGGATCCCTGGTTATCACGAAAGACTGCCAGGGCTGCACTGGCCAGCCGCCTGACGCGGCCTTCATCCGGCATGCAGCCGATTACCTCATCACGCAGCTGTGACTCGTCGCTGACGACCAGCATTGCGCGGGCATCCACAAACTGCCTGGCGATGTCATCGATATTGTCCAGGTGTGGTCCCATGATGACCGCGGTGCCGGCCCGGACGGCCTCAAGAAAGTTATGGCCGCCCACCGGCACCAGGCTGCCCCCGACAAATGCGAGTCGCGCGATGGCAAACAATGGATCCAGCTCACCCATGGTATCGACAAGCAGAACCCCATCATCATCACCGACGGACGAGCCATCGCTGGCCTGGTCCAGGACGGAGAACCGCTGCACCGGAAAGCCGGCCTCGATGCACGCCCGCTGCACCTCATCACAACGGTGGGTATGCCGCGGCGCCAGTACCAGCAGCGCGTCGGGCAGAACAACCTGCAGCGAGGGCAGGATCGCCAGCAGCGCGCTTTCCTCGCCCGGGTGAGTGCTGGCGGCGAGGAGCACCGGCCTGCCGGCCGTCATACCCCGGGCCTTTTCCACCCGGGTTTCATGATCGGAGCCGAAAGCACCCACGAACTTGATGCTGCCCGTGACGTGCAGCTGTCCGGGGCTGGCCCCAAGTCCAACAAATCGCTCTGCATGGGCCTGGGTCTGAACTGCCAGAACATCAATAGAGGCGATCATTGGCTGGATGATGGCAGGCACCCGCGCATAGCGCTCGGCCGAGTGTTCCGAAAGCCTGCCGTTCACCACGACAACCCGCGTACCAGCCGCTGCTGAGAGCCGGAGCATGTTGGGCCAGAGTTCCGTGTCGACGATCACCAGCAGCCGCGGGCGGTTTCGCCTGAGGAAGCGCCCCAGCGCACCCGGCAGGTCATAGGGCGCATAGGCATTTTCAGCGCGGTCACCCAGCAGGGCCCTGACACGTCCGCGTCCGGTAGGTGTCATGTTGGTCACCAGGCACGGATAGCCATGATCGACAAGCCGCCGGACCAGTGGAGCCACTGCAACGGTCTCACCAGCAGAAACCGCATGAATCCAGATCAGCTCCCCGGCATTTGCCGACCGGAAAAAGCCAAAACGATGCAGGATATCCTGCCGGTAGCCGGGTTCCCTGATTGACCTTTTCAGCAGGCGCAGCAGCACGAACGGCATCGCGAGGTAAAACACGCAGGTATAAAGGATCAGGCGCAAGGGATAAACACATCCAGATCAGAAGTTCGGCTCTCACCGCAGGATAACGCGAGCGACAGGTCCCGCATAGCCATAGCGGCAGACACATTCGGCTGCACATGTCATCGCACCCGCAATCAGACGTATAATCATTCACTTAACTGTCGAGGCAAATCAAACTTTGGCCATGTCACGCGCATCCTGCGACCTGGCAATCATCGGCGGCGGCGTTGCCGGCCTGTGGTTGCTGAATCTGGCTCGCAGACAGGGGTATAGTGCCGTCCTGATTGAGCGGGACCGACTGGGTGGCGGGCAGACCCTCGCTTCCCAGGGCATGATACACGGGGGTATCAAGTACACCCTGAACGGCGCCCTGAGTGCGGCTTCCGAGACCATCGCCAGTATGCCGGGGCGCTGGCTCAGCTGCCTGTCCGGCGAGAGCGAATCCGACCCTGATCTGCGGCAGGTGCGCCTGCTGTCGAACGATTACTTCCTGTTCTCCGATGGCAGGCTGTCATCGAAACTGACCGCCTTCTTCGGCAGCAAGGCGATCCAGGGTAGGGTCGAGAACCTGCAGGCTGCAGAGCTGCCACCTTTCTTCCGGCATGAGGCATTTCGGGGGCTGGTCTACCGCCTGCAGGATGTCGTCATAGACACGCCCTCTCTCGTCAAGACACTCGCCGCAGCCGGTCAGCCCGCCATCTACACGGGCAACTACACGCTGAACACCGGGGATCCACAGAATCCCGTCATCGAACTGGAAGACGGCCAGAGCATCAGGCCGAAGCAGCTGATACTGGCAGCCGGTGAAGGCAATGGCGAGCTGATCACACGCCTGGGACTGCCACTGACCATGCAGCTGAGACCGCTCAACCAGGTTGTCGTCAAATCAGCTGAACTGCCAGGGTTGTATGCGCATGCGGTGTCACTGAAATCGGCCGACAAGCCTCGGCTGACGATTACCAGTCATGAGAGCGACAAGGGTCGCACTGCCTGGTATCTCGGCGGGCAGCTGGCGGAATCCGGCGTTGAACGCTCCGACCCGGACCAGATCAGTATGGCACGCCGGGAACTTGCAGTTTTCTTCCCCTGGCTGGACCTGGAAGATGCCGAATTTTCCACCCTGAGAATCAATCGCGCAGAGGCAGGCCAGGGTAACGGACAGCGGCCTGACACACCTTTCGCAGAACAGTTCGGCAACATCATCGTCTGCTGGCCCACCAAACTCACGCTGGCTCCACTCCTGGGTGACGAGGTGATGCGGTTGCTCGGTTCTCCCGGCAACCTGGCGCCGATCAGCTTCAAGGAAGCACCGCAGATCGGCAACTACCCCTGGGAAGAACCTGATGCTTAGCACCCGGCCGCTGGGAGATACCGGCCTGATGGTGCCACCTGTCGCACTGGGTACTGTCAAGATTGGCAGGAACACCGGCGTAAAGTACCCGGCCCCTTTTGATCTGCCAGAAGACGCGCAGGTCTTGAGCCTCCTGTCCATGGCCCGTGAACTTGGCGTCAGCCTGATCGATACCGCACCTGCCTACGGTCTCAGCGAGCAGCGGCTTGGCCAGCTGCTACCCGGGAGCCGCGATGAGTGGCTGCTTTGCACCAAGGCCGGCGAGGAGTTCAACAACCAGCAGTCAACCTACGATTTCTCCAGCACTGGCATCATCCGCAGCGTTGAACGCAGCCTGCAGCGACTTAAGACAGATTACCTGGACCTGGTCCTGATACACTCGGACGGCAGAGACCGCTACATACTTGAAGAGACAGATGCCATGGCCGCTCTCGACAGATTGAAATCAGAGGGAAAAATTCGCCTGACAGGCATGTCGACCAAGACTGTGGAGGGTGGCATCGCGGCCATTGCTGCCTGTGATGTGCTGATGGTGACACTGAATCGCACGGATGACAGCCAGCTGCCTGTTATCGAAGCCGCCAGGGAAGCCGGCAGAGGTATCCTGCTGAAAAAGATTTTCGCCAGTGGTCACGATTCACCGGCAGAGAGCCTGGCCTATGCGCTGTCAGTCCCGGGAACACACAGCGCGGTCATAGGCACGCTCAACCCGGAACATCTACAATCCAATGTTAAACAGGCCGCTGATATCGTAGAGGCGCTGTCATCCAGGAGCTTCAGCTGAACCCGTATCACCAGACCTCACAGAACCAGACTTCACATGACCAGACCAAACATGACAAGAGAAGGCACCAGAAGGGAGACCCGAAATGAACCTGGAAAAAGTCGTTTTCGCATTCACGATTATCTTCGCACTGACACTGAACATCGGCTTCTTTATCGGGGAGATCGATAATCCCGACCACCACCATGTCTATGAACTCTACGCGGCCATCTTCGTCAATGCGGTCGCCACCATACTGAAGTTTGGTGACCGGTCTCACATGGGTGCGGTACTGCTGGCCAGCAGCCTGGTGGCTGACATCCAGCTGGTGGCTGCTGCGACCGTGTGGGCCTATGCTGTCTACGTCGCAGAAACGGGTCTGACACCATCCACGATAGCATCCATTGTGTCTTTGGCGGGTGGCGCGGTGGTGGCCAATACCATATCGGTTGCCCTGCTCACCATCGAAACCGTGCTGCTGCGTCGCTAGCCAGCCAGGTCCGATGAACAGCATGTTCTTCCTGATCCTGAGGCAGATGCGGCTTCCGCTGCTGGTGCTGTCTGCCGTCTATGCGGTCGCCACCCTGGGGCTTACCCTGATTCCGGGCAGAGACCCGGATGGCAACCTCTGGTACATGGACTTCTTCCATGCTTTCTATTTTATTTCTTTCATGGGCACGACCACGGGCTTCGGTGAAATCCCGTATCCCTTTTCCGGTGGGCAGCGACTCTGGGCGCTGGTGTTCATTTACATTACGGTTGCGACCTGGATCTACACTATTGGCTCACTCATCAGCCTGCTGCAAAGTGAATCCCTGCGAAATGCACTGACCCACTATCGTTTCGAGCGCCAGGTACGCAACCTGTCCGAACCTTTCTATCTGATCTGCGGCTACGGCGATACGGGCAGCAAACTGGTTGCGGCCCTCGGCACACGGCTGATGCCGGCCACGGTCCTGGAACTTCGCCAGGAACGACTCGACGATCTGTACCTCAGTGGCAACCCGATCTTCATGCCGGCCCTGCGCTGTGATGCCAGCAAACCCGACAACCTGGTACTCGCGGGCCTGACACACCCGCTGTGTCAGGCGGTGGTGGCCATCACGAATGACAATGCCGCGAACCTGCATATCGCCATCACCGCGAAAGTGATGAACCCTGACCTGAAAGTGATCTGCCGCGCGGACTCACATGAGGTAGAGGCCAACATGGCCTCCTTCGGCACGGATTATATCGTCGATCCCTACGACACCTTCGCGCACAACCTGGGTCAGGTCATCTATGCGCCGTCCCAGTACCTGCTTGCCCGGGCATTCCGAGGCCAGAACGGCGACCCGATTCCGACCCACCTGTCCTTTCCGGACGGTCGCTGGATTATCTGTGGATTCGGCCGATTCGGCAGTTCGCTGAACAAGGAGATGGTTGATCACGGGCTGCCGGTGCAGGTCATCGAGGCAAACCCGACGCTGCCGGATCTGCCCGCGGATGCAGTCATTGGCCTGGGCACCGAGGCAGTCACGCTCAATGAGGCCGACGTCATGAATTCCGTGGGCATCATCGCCGGCACTCACGATGACTCAAACAACCTGTCGATCATGGTCACCGCGCTGCAGCTCAACCCGGAGCTGTTCACCGTCGTCAGGCAGAACGTCCAGGCCAACAAACTGCTGTTCGAGCATTCAAAGGCAAACATTGTGATGGAGCCCAGCCGGGTAGTCGCCGAGCATATCAGGACGATCCTGGTGAACCGGACCATCGATGACTTTCTGTCACTGGCGCGGGCTCACGACGATACCTGGGCCAGGGTGCTTCTCAAGGAACTCAGGGAACTGGCCACCCCGGGCTGCATGCCCGCCACCTGGGAGGTCAACATCAACCTGGAGGAAGCCCATGCTGTTGTACGCGCCATCGAGCAGGGCCGAACCGTGCGGATCAGTGACCTTTTGATGGACCATACAGATCGTGAACAGGGTCTTCGCTGCATGCCCCTGTTTCACACGGATCCACGCGGTGCTTTCTGCCTGCCACCCCGGGAGACAACACTCGAGATCGGCGACCGCCTGCTGTTTGCCGGCGACGAGTGGGCAGCCTTCAAGATGAAATGGACGCTGCTCAACAGCACGGCACTCTGGTACGTGATGACTGGTGAGGTTGAACCACAGACCAGCGTCGGACGCTGGCTGAATAATCTCAGAGCTTCCTGATTTTTTCGACGATGGCGGTCGTTGAACAATCCTCGACGAGACTGAGGACTTTAACCTCACCGCCGGCACGGGTCACGATATCGCCTCCAACCACCTGGTCTACCGAATAGTCTCCGCCCTTCACCAGGACGTCCGGTTTGATCTGGCGTAACAGGTTTTCCGGGGTGTCCTCATCAAAAGACACCACCCAGTCAACAGATGAAAGCCCCGCCAGCATGGTCATGCGACGTTCCAGGGTATTGATGGGCCGGCCCTCACCCTTGAGGCGCCTGACGGACGCATCGGAGTTGACCGCCACAATCAGCTTGTCACCCTCCTGACGCGCATCGTTCAGATAATCCACGTGGCCGGCGTGAAGAATGTCAAAACAGCCGTTGGTAAAGACAATTCGTTCACCCCGGGTCCTGGCGACCTGCACCGCTATGGCCAGCTGCTCGGCAGACATCTTGCCGCGATCTGTCGATTCACCGGGGTTTACTTCCTTCCTGAGCTCAGGCCCCGAGACACTGGTGACGCCAAAATGGCTCACCACGATACCGGCGGCAATATTGGACAGTGCAACCGCGTCTTTCAGCGTCTGACCGCTGGCAAGCGCCGCCGCCAGCACCGCGATCACTGTATCGCCCGCACCCGAGGTGTCATAAACCTCGCGGGTTCTGGCGGGAAAATGAGCCTCTTCTTCATCGCGGTAAATCAGCGTCATACCTTCAGCGGCCCTGGTAACCAGGAAGGCTTCACAGCCCGTGCGGGTCATCAGCTCTCGACAGCGGGCAATCATATCCGCCTCACTGGACCACTGGCCGACCGCCTTCTGCAGTTCCAGGGTATTGGGCTTGATGAGGGTTGCCCCGGCGTAGTCGGCAAAGGGCTTGAACTTTGGATCGACCAGCACCGGTTTGCCCAGCTGCCGGGCATGCGACATGAGCGGGGCAAGGTCCGAAAACATACCCTTGTCGTAGTCCGAAACGATGATACTGTCATAGCCTTCAACAGCACCGACTGCAGTCATCATCTGCTCCACGGGGACCAGGTGGCCGCGCTCAAAATCTGCCCGCAGCATCTGCTGGTTGCGGCTGACCAGACGGATCTTGGTAATGGTTGGCCAGTCGTCAAACTGGATGAAGCGGCAATCGATACCGGAGGCCTCAAGTTTCTGCAGCAGAACTTCCGCAGCCTCGTCCCGGCCGGTTGCAGCAACCAACGCGCTGCGGGCGCCCAGGCTTGCGACGTTCAGCGCCACGTTGGCAGCACCGCCCGGACGGTCTTCAATTGCCGTGACATCAATGACTGGAATCGGGGCTTCCGCTGATACCCGCCGGGTATCACCGTGCCAGTATCGATCCAGCATGGCATCCCCGACCGTGAGAATATGCGCACTATCGAATCTGGGTGACTTCATGGGTCCAACCTGTAACTAGTGGCGCAATTCTAACCCAAATCTGCTGCCGGTCAGGCAATCCGGAAAAGCCAGACCCTTCTCGTGCCCTGTCGGCCCTGCTAATGTAGCCGCGTGAGTCATACCCCTTTATTTCGACGCGAATTTTTGTCTCCCCGCTACTGGCCTACCTGGGCCGGTATCGGCCTGGCGAGGCTGGTCTGTCTGCTGCCACTGCGGGCAAGATGGCGGGTGGGTCAATGGCTTGGCAGGGTGGCCTACCGCCTGGCCGGTAGTCGGCGGCACATTGTCAGAACCAATCTCAAGCTCTGCTTCCCTGAACTGACCGAACCCGAGCGGGAAGATCTGGTTCGCAGGAATTTTGAGTCCAGTGGCATCAATCTGGTGGAAACGTCACTGGCCTGGTTTAGACCCGCGACTGGTTATCGCCACCTGGTCAGTGTTCATGGCCTCGATCACCTGAAACGAGCTGCAGCCGGGGGACGGGGTGTGATTCTGCTGGGCAACCACCTGGCAACGCTCGATTTCTGCGGCGCCCTGCTGGCCACCTGGCAGCCGTTCACGATCATGTATCGCAGGAACAAAAATCCACTACTGGAAGCCCTGATGACCCGCGGCAGGGAACGTCATTTCGAGGCAGGCATCGAAAGGGATAATATCCGCGCCGTGATCCGCGCGCTCCGTTCAGGTGCCATTGTCTGGTATGGACCAGACCAGGACTACGGCAGGAAGCATTCAGTCTTCGCACCTTTCTTTGGCCAGCCGGCAGCGACCATTACCGCAACCTCAAGAATTGCGGCCATGACCGGTGCAGCAGTGGTTCCTTTCACGCATTACAGGAATCTTGAAACAGGGCGTTACGATATCTATCTGGGTCAACCGCTGGCGGATTTTCCTTCAGGTGATGAAGTGCAGGATGCGACCCGGGTCAATGAACTGGTCGAAGCCGCCATCAGGCATGCGCCGGAACAGTACTGGTGGGTTCACAGGCGCTTCAAGACCCGGCCGCCTGGTGTTCCCAGGCCCTATGACGGGATGATCAAAAACTGAGTGGTGCCCGCGCTGCGACCGGTTCGAGTTCACGCAGTCGCCGGACCATGACCGAAATCGCGAATTCCCTGCCCAGACGGTTCAGCGCCCGGGTCGTCATGGCGTCGGTCTCTGCCCGGGTCATCGTCCGAACCGCTGTCAATTTGGCTGCCAGGTCATCCGCATCGCCCGAAGTGAACAGCAGTCCCGTATCAGCAACCACACTTCGGGGACCCGGTGCATCAGAGGTCACAACAGGTACGGATGCCGCCATGGCTTCCAGCAACACCATGCCAAAAGCCTCACGATGATCGGACGGCAGCACGAAGGCATCGAATGCCTTCATCAGGGTATGCGCATTTTCCTGGTAACCACAGAACCGGACCCGATCGGCGATCCGCAACTCCCGACTCAGCGCCTCCAGGCGTGCTCTCAGTTCACCATCACCAACAATGGCCAGGAAGGGCTCACCCTCCACACGGGCAAAACCGCGCAACAGCAACTCATGATTCTTCTTCGAAACCAGGCGGCCAATAGCCCCGTAGCAATAGTCGCCAAGGGGAATGCCCAGCTGGTGGCGGGCAGTCACACTGTCAGCGAGTTCGTCTGCCTCCAGCGCATTATGAACAAGGTGAACACGGCCCTGCAGATAGCGGTGACGACTGAGGATATCGTCAACGATGGGCTGGGAAACACCGATCAGGTGTACATTGGGTTTCCAGAAACGGGACAACAGGGATCTGCCCAGTCGACCGAGAAAGCCATACTCGTGCATGACGCCCAGCACGAGAGGAATCTCCAGTTCCCGGTTCAGCAACTGGGCGATAAAGAAGGGTTTGTAGCGATGGGCAATGATGATATCGGGAACCTGGTCACCGATCATCTCCCGAATCTGCCTGGCCACACCCAGCTTGAGGCCGCCAAGCTCACCCTCGGCGAGCATCAGGAACTCGACCTCCCCGTGCAGGGATTCGGCGAGTTCAGCAGACTGGCCACCGCGAAGAAACAGTGTGCTGACTTCGCAATCAGAAAAACATCCGGCGTAGTGTCGCGCGATGCTGCGAAAAGGCCCCTGATAGTCGTGACATATCTGCAACACCCGGGGTTTGCGCTCGAGCATCAGCCGATCTACCGCTTTGTCACCAGCAGATCCTCAAGCACCAGGTACTCAAGATCGGAGCCATAGAACATATTCAGGGCATCCGTGGGCGAGCACACCATGGGCTCTCCGCGGCGGTTCATGGAAGTATTGAGGACGACACCATTACCGGTGACCCTTTCCATTTCCTTGAGCAAGGCGTGGTATCGGGGATTGGTCTTTTCGTTAACGATCTGAACCCGGGATGTGCCGTCTTCATGCACCACCTCAGGCACCCGGGTCTTCCAGGCTTCCGAGACTTCAAAGGTGATGGTCATGTAAGGCGCCGGGTGATCTGTGCCGATCATGTCCAAGGCCACGGTGTCCAGAATACTCGGGCAGAAAGGCCGCCAGCGTTCCCGGAACTTGATCTGTTCATTGATCTTGTCGGCAATACCTTCAAAGCTGGGACAGCCGAGAATACTGCGACCGCCAAGTGCCCG
>JAQCAK010000031.1 GCA_027621895.1 Pseudomonadota bacterium
AACTGACGAACGGCGTCAGCCGTTTCATGCCCCGCATCCGGTCCTCTATTCACTACGAGGATGGCAGTTCGTCGACTGGTTCACCCCAGGGCACGCCGACAGGCAGGAACAGCTACACCAATGCCATTGCGGCAGTGAATCCAACATTTGAATACCAGCAGCCAATAAGCAACTGGCGCCTGCAAGCGATCTATGACTATGAGCGAAAGCAGTATTTCATCGACAGCACAGAGGCCACCAGCAACCACAATGCGAACCTGAACTTTACCCGGAAGCTGCGGCGCGGCAACGAGCTGACTGTTAATCCACGGATCATCAGAACTCACGATCGCACCTCCAATGACCCGATCGACGAGTCGCGGGATACGACCGAGGCCGACTTCCTGCACACAACCTATGCGCTGAACTTCGCCTACAAGCAGGGCACCCTGAAAGATCGCAGCCGTCTGCAGCTGAATTCTTTCAACGAGCGGTCTGTTCTGGATGTTTCTGACCCTGTTCGTGACTGGAAGCTGACTCGCCACGGCGTAAACGCCAAGTATACGTACCAGTTTCGCCGCCAACTGGGTGCCGTTGGTGAGCTTGAGTACTACGACGCAGACTATAACCAGGACGTGAGGGACAACCAGAATCTGCGGTACCTTGCGGGCATGGACGTGATGTTCAGCAGAAAACTCCGTACCCAGTTCCGCTTCGGATTCGAGGAAAGAACCTTTGATCAGTCCGTGAACGATGACAGCATCCGCATCTCGGTCTGGGAGGGTTCCGCCGAGTGGGCTATCCGTCGACGAACCAGCCTGGGCATGGAAATCAATCGATCTTTCTACGAGCTGCCTTCCGGACCTGACCCGATCGACACGGGTTTGTACAACGTCCAGGACTGGATCGCTGCGCGCTGGAATGAGAGATGGACTGATCGTTTGTCCACCGAGGTTGCCATTGTTCATCGAAAACTCGACCAGCAAGGCAGCGGCATTGAGAACACTGCCAACCAGTTGATGCTCTCGGCAACCTACTCGGTGAGCAATAAGCTGAAGCTGTCCTTTGATACCAATATCACGCGGGAGCGGGAAAATTTCGGGGGAGATTTTTCCGATAACTCTTTCACACTCCGTACCGACTACGCCCTATAATCAACAATCGGTTACACTAAACAGGCAGGGTCACAACCCGAACCCGAACAGCAGGTCCGATGGCAATTTGCTGTAGCGGCCGGATCCTTTGTCACCGGCCCTGAAACGGAGGAACCCATGACTGCCCCGCGATTTTCTTGCCTGGCTATCACACTGATGTTGCTATCCCTGGCATGGGTGCCCGAGCCGGTCTTCGCTGATAGTGAGTATCGCCTCGGTCCCGGGGATGAAATCCAGATCCAGGTGTACCGGGAAGACGATCTTTCAATGCAGCTGATGCTTGACGAAACAGGCACCTTTGACTACCCGTATCTGGGCACCCTGAATGCCCTGGGTAAAACCGTCAAACAGCTCAAGGAAGAGATCACTCGCGGGCTACTTCAGGACATCCTGATAAACCCCAGCGTTAATGTTGCTATCACCAGGTACCGCTCCTTCTATATTGGCGGCGAGGTCAAGCGGGCGGGCAGCTACCCGTATCTGCCAGGTCTTACCGTCAGGCAGGCGATCACGCTGGCGGGCGGACCCACGGAATGGGCATCACCCACCAAGTTTGAAATTCTCCGGGAAGGTGAATCTACCGCCGTTAACGCTGACAACAGCACCCCGGTTCGCCCCGGTGATACCGTGACTGTCCTGGAAGGCATGTTCTAGCATGGCGAATAACGCGGCATGGGAAGCAGAGTTCGACGATGAGGAAGTCATCGACTATCGATATTATTTCGAACTGGTACGAACCGTACTGCTCAAACACTACCGGTTGATCGCTGCATTCAGTACAGCCTGCCTGATAGCGACCCTGTTTTATGTGCAATCACAGGCGCCTGTGTATGTTGCAACGACAACACTTCATGTCGCACCCAAGGACTCGTTTTTCAGCTTTGACCAATGGGCCTGGGTCGATGAAGACAAGTACCAGGAGACCCAGATCGGTCTGCTGCAAAGCAAAAAACTGATGCGGCGCGTGGTCGAAAGCATCAATCTGCACGAGGTTGGCAAACTGACTCCCCAGTCCTTCGACGCGGGTATTGCGAGCGTCATTAAAAGATGGATTGCCAGACTGCGAGGTGAAGTAGACCGAAGCAGCCTGTCCGACGAGGATCGAATCGAATCGACGGCCGGCGAACTTCTTGGCCTGGTCAGCATTGGTAAACCACAGGATCGTGAATAATCAAACCTGATGAACGTCACGGTACGCATGGCAAAACCCGATCTTGCCGCGTTGACCGCAAACACGATAGCCGAGGAATACATGTCGCTGGTCTTTGAGAACGAGATCGAGAGCGCCAGGAGAAACCAGCAGTTCCTTACCGATCGATTGACCATACTCCGGGAAGAACTGCGGGAAGCCGAGCAGCGTCTGCAGGACTATCGGGAGCAGGAAAATATAGTCACCCGATCCTCAGGCACAACAGAAGTCGACGAAGAACTTGCGGCATTGTCCAATCGCTACTTCGAAGCCCGGGAGAACCGGCTGAGAAAGGAAAACCTGTATCAGCAGTTGCAGAACGTCAACGTCAACAGCAAGTCCTGGGAAAAACTACCCGCGATTACCAACCATCCCAGCATCGCCCAGATACAGGCGGACCTCAACACCCTGAATCAGCGCAAGAGCGAATTGTCCAGGCGCTACGGCAGCCGCCATAACAAAATGATTGCCCTCAATTCAGAGATCGAATCTGTGCAGAGCGCTCTGGCTTCCCAGGTAGCGGATATCATCGCCGGCATCAGAAACGACTACGAACTGTCAATCAAGATAGAAAAAGCGGCCGAAGAAACGCTGAACAAGGTTCGGGACAGGAAGCAGCAGCTTGGCAGGAAGGAATTCCAGCTGAACGATCTCACCCAGGATGTTGAAGCGAAGCGGGAAGTGTATTCGATCTTCCTGGAAAGACTGAACCAGGACGGCGCAGCTGGACCAGCCAGAAACGACAACCTCTGGATTGCGGATCCCGCGATTGTACCCTCTTACGGACAACGGACATCTCTCATCAGGGCAAGTGTAGCGTCGCTGTTGCTGAGTTTCGGTCTGGCCATGGGCCTTGGACTGCTGTTTGAACTGGCTAACAACAAGATCGTGACTACCGATGATGTTGAACGAAAACTGGGGAGAGCACTGATTGGAATTCTTCCGCTTATCCCGCGCACTGACGGCACCCCTTCCGGCCTCACGACCGATGAATACCTGAACAATCCTGACTCCAGGTTTGCCGAGGCACTGCGGACTGTAAGAACCTCTTTGTCACTGGCAACGCTGAACAGAGAGGGCACCAACAAGTTCCTCGTGACCGCGAGCCAGATGTCAGAAGGCAAGACATCTGTCGCACTGAGCCTCGCTGTTGCATTCGGACAGATGTCCAGGACCATTATCCTCGACGGTGATTTGAGAAAACCTTCATTGGAGCGGGTGCTCACCACCAGCCACCACAAACTGCCGGGGCTGACGGATGTTATTGCCGGCACCGTTTCACTTGAAGAGGCCATACAGCACCGCGAAGAAGAAGGAATAGACCTGCTCTTTTCCGGCTCCCGCACAATTCGTCCTCTGGAACTGCTTTCCTCGAATCGATTCGGCGAATTGATGGAGGAACTCTCACAAAGCTACGACACGATTATCATAGACTCACCACCCTGCGTTGCCGTGAGCGATGCCTATGTACTGTCGACCCAGGTTGATACGGTGATGTTCGTCGTCAAGAGCAACGAGGCAACAGTTCCAATCATCCGCCACTGCCTCGGCAGATTTGAAAATATCGATGCCAACGTTGCAGGTGTACTGTTGAATCAGGTCGATCTTGAATCCGTACATCACTACGGCCGATACCAGGACTACTACAGCTACCACAGCTATGGGGAAACAGAGAAGTCTGAGCCCACCATTGTCAAATCCTGATCGAATGACCGGGCAGGTAAAGGAAGAAGATCCTGATGACCCAATATTATGTTGTCGCCTCAAAGGCGGAACTGGAAGACAACCCGCAAATGCATGTCGATATTAACGGCACCGAGATCCTGCTCTGTCGGGAAGGTGACCAGTATTTCGCGGTGGCCTATTTCTGCTCTCATGCCGAATTCACACTGGAGGGCGGGACTATCCACAACGGCTGTATCACCTGCCCCTACCATGGCGCGGAGTTTGACCTGTCAAACGGCGCAGTACTGGCGCCACCAGCCTGGGATCCCATCGCCACCTACCCCGTGCGAGTTGAAGACGACGACACTATTTCGATCGGCCTGGTCTAGAGGCACTGAAACAGATCAGTCGGCCTGCGTGGCTTACTTCAGATCCCGGTAGTAGCTTTCAAGCAGCTGGGCCTGGGCATCTTCCAGAGCCTGCAATCCCTCAAGATGGGCATCAACAAATGCTTCGATAGACGCATAGCGGCAGATTTCCCGTCCCCGCCAGATGACCAGATACTCGCCACTCGACTTTTTCAGAAACACACCGGTTTCTGCTCCCGTTCTATCCGCCATACACGATCTCACGACGCTCCCGGTCTGGTATTACACAAGTTGATTTTCTCTGAAACGAGCCTACCATTGGTACCCTACAACCCTCGGCCTCCCAGCAGTATCTATGATGTCACGAATTATCGCCGCACTGATTGCCGGTTACGCCTTCATGGCACTAGCCGAAGACCTACCCGGAACCCTGACGGATGCCGGGTCCACTCTCCGCTATCAGGAGGAAGCTGTACAGTGGCTACCCCACTCGGTCACGGTCATCGAGAAAGACGAACTCGAGGCGACTTTTCGCCGGGATCTTGAAGATCTTGAGGGCATGGCCCCGGGCCTGATCGTTGACCGCCTCAATACAACCCCCCGGGGTGCTGCAATCTCCATTCGGGGTTTCGGCTCGGGCGCGGCGTCAAAGGCAATAGATCCTGCGGTCGCCGTGAACCTGGACGGTATCTACCTGGGCACACACACGAGCAGACTCCAGGTCCTGTTCGACTTCGAACAGGTCGAAATCGCCAGGGGCCCCCAGTCAGTCTTTGAGGGCGATCCCAATCTGGCTGGCAGTATCAGTATCCAACGCACTCGACCGACGGGCGAACTGGGCGTCAAAACCAGGGCTACTGTCGGGATCGACAAGCGACGTGAACTGGATGTGGTCTTCAATACCCCGGTAACCGACAACCTGAACGCCAAGCTCGGCGTTTACTGGCGGGACCGGGGCGGCGACTACATGAACAATGCCTTCAGCAATCGAGACGAGAATACCGAGGATTTCACGCTCGTCACCGGCATGCTGGACTGGCAGTTTCGCGACTGGTTCGACCTTCGATATATTGTTGACGCTGAACGCAGCGATGAGGCTTCTCCTGCGCTCCTGAATATCACCGCACCAGGCGAACTACTCTGTGATGTCACTGCGACCCTGGTGTTCCCCAATTGTCGTCGCGGTGTTGGTAATCCAGAGCTGGACTCGCGACGAGCTACTGCTCAGAATTTCTCAAACGATCGACAGTTCGATGGTGACTATCACACGCTGCGGGTAGATTTTGACTATGGCGGCCACAGCATTACATCCATCACCGGTTTGCGAAACACTGACGAGCAGGTGAATCTTGACCTGGACGCTTCAAACGCGGATTTCTATCACGTCTATCGTGAACAGGACTTCGAGCAGTTCAGTCAGGAGATTACTGTCAGAGGTCGATACTCGGATGATCTCGACTACGCCGTCGGGGTTTACTTCCTGAACACTGAATACAGCATCACCCAGCAGGAATTCCACATTCTCAAGCAACTCGGTGACGCGGGATTCTCCGAAGGTCATGCCGCCGGAGAGATCCAGGAACTCAGTTCACAGCAGAAGTCCAATCTGCAGTCTATATTCTCGGTGATCAACTACACGATCAATGATCACTGGAAGGCAGACCTCGGCCTCCGCTGGACCCAGGTCGAGCGTGATTTCGAACACAGTCCTTCGAGGATCCGACTTGGCAATGCATTGAGTCCGCTGCGAACGCTGCTGATTGGGAAAGAGACCACCAAGGAATCGCTGGTCTCCGGCGGCCTGTCCTACAAGGTGGACGAGGAAGCGATGATCTACATGCGCTACTCGGAGGGCTTCCTGCCCGGTGGCTTTGACGAAAATGCCATGTCAGCGGCGACCGGCGATTCCTATGGCGCAGAGACCACACGCAGCGCTGAGATTGGATTAAAGAGCGACTGGTGGGAAGACAGGCTAAGAGTCAATTTCGCCTATTTCCAGACCCAGCTGGATAACAAGGTTGAGCGGGTTAACACCTATGTGCCTGGCGGCAACATCGAATCCGTGCTCGACAACGTTGCGACGGTTGAGGTCTCTGGCTGAGAGTTTGAGATCACGAGCATACCACTGGAAAATCTCTACATTCGGACCGCCTATTCCCATATGAACGCATTCTATGGCAAGTACGCGGAGCCGGATCTCACTGTACCGGGCACACTGCTAAACCGGAAATCCCGTGAACCCGAGCGGGCACCGGCTAAACAGCTGTTTCTGTCTGCCGACTATTCAATCCCCGTGGGGCCAGGGTTACTGCAGGCCTACGCAGGGTACCGGTACACCGATGACTACCAGACCAATCCGCTTTTCCCGGAAGCCGATGTCAACAACTGGTCAACCTGGGACCTGTCGCTGAGCTACAACTGGGAAGAATGGCGCTTCACGCTCTTCAGCCAGAATGTCAAGAACAAGGGCTACATCCAGAATGTCACGGGCATTGATCAAACGGACATATTGCCTGTCACTTCCGGCACTGTGGTTCCCGCGCTGATACGTTATACGGAATACAACCGGCCCCGATACACGGGCCTTGAAGTCACCTATCAACCGTCTTTCAAATGGTAACGCTGATGAAATGTCCAAAGTGTCTGGGAAACATGGAGCCTGTCACGTTCAACGAGGTTGAAATCGACCGCTGTACACGTTGCTATGGCCTGTTTTTCGATCATCTTGAGCGGGAAACGCTGCGCAAGATGGAGGGTGCTGAAATGCTGGATGTTGGCGACGATTTTGTTGGTGCACGATTCAACCAGATCATGGATGTCCCCTGCCCCAAGTGCCAGACAAAGATGGACGAGGTCATTCATACAGACCCCTTCGAGATCAAGTTCGAAGCCTGTCCCGGTTGCAAGGGTGTGTTTTTTGATGCCGGAGAATTTCGCGACTACCTGGACGACGAGATCTTCGAGCAGTTCCAGGAGGTTGTCGACAGCCTGGACTGATTATCCTGCCTGTTGACCATTGCCGGGTGCAAATTCCGGCAGAATTTCTTCAATAAAGCGCCTGGTCTGGCTCATCACGTCCGCGGTCCCAGAGGCCATCGGCAACAGCACGAACTTCTGGCAACCTGCATCGATAAATTCACGGATCCGCGCAATGATGTCAGCTGCATTCCCCGCTACCAGATAGCGATCCGGTGACGCCTTGAGCCGTCCACTGAAAGCCCGGGTGGTACTGGCAACGATATCATCCTGGTCACTGCCGAAACGAAACAGGAAGGATGCCCCGTAATGATCCGCATCGATCTGGCGTCCGGTTTCAGAAAGTGCCTGCTGGATGCCCTTCACGACAACGCCCGCCTGCTCCGGGGTATCAATACCCCCAAGCCACCCTGTACCGAAACGGGCTGTTCTCTTCATAGCAACTTCGCTGGAACCACCAATCCAGAGGGGAATCCGCTCGTTGGCCGGGCGGGGCGAAATCGACACCCGGTCATACTGAAAAAATTCGCCTGCGAACGACACTTCTTCCTCGTGCCAGAGACGTCTCACCAGCTCCAGGGCCTCATCAGCCCGTTTACCGCGACGTTTGGTCGGCACACCGGTGGCCGAGTAGTCCCGTGAAAATGCGCTGCCCAATCCAAATGCAGGCAGCAGACGACCATTACTCAGGTAGTCTATCGTTGCGCACTGCCGTGCTGTCAGCAGAGGGTCCCTGAGTGCGATGGATGCCACATTCATCCCGAATCGAATCTTCTCTGTATGACCTGCCAGGGCTGCCATGGTCGCCAGGCACTCAAGCATGGGATCCGCAGTGACCAGCCGGTCCGTCTGCCAGATCGAATCCACGTGCCCGAGTTCGCAGGCGTCCACCCACTGCCAGTAGTCCCTGGCAGCGTCAAATGGAAAGCGGGACAGGCCAAGGCCTATGCCAATGGTCATGGGTTACTCCGTAATCTCGGGGACGCATGAACGTTCGCCTGTATCAGGATCCCTGATACAGACCTGGTTCTTCGCGCCCCTTTCTACCGCAATGCTGTCCGATGCCTCTCCCGGGTGTATGACCCATTCGGCATCTTCCAGACTCGTACAGGCGGAGAGCGCAGCAAGCAGCGACAGAATCGGCCAACCTCGTTTCATGCAGTTCCCTTGAGAGAGACAGTATTCGTTGAAAAAACGCGCCGATCTCCTGAACTGAAAGTTCACATCCGGCACCGGCAGCGAAACAGGGAATGATAAGCCATTAGAGGCAGCTCTGGCCATGTGGCACGTGACTGGGAATTGACTTAACATCCAACGCTCGTGTTTTGTTACACAATCAATATGCGCGCTATTGTCTGCGAAGCCTTTGCCAGTCCAAAGGAACTCAAAATTTCAGAAATTGATCGGCCGGAACCGGGTCCCGGTCAGGTGCTGCTGCGCGTCGAGGCCACGGGTCTCGGATACGTGGATGCCTTGACTGTAGCAGGTCTCTACCAGATCAAACCGCCACTGCCATTCATACCCGGCAACGAACTGTCCGGTGTCATTGAACAGGCCGGCGATGACGTCCGTCACCTTCGACAGGGACAAAGGGTACTGGCATCAGCATCCGGCGGACTTGCGGAGTACATTGCCCTTGATGAAGCTCGATGCACGCCGATTCCTGAATCGCTGACCCATGATGCAGCCGCCAGCTTTCTGGTGAATTATTGCACGGCTTTTCACGGTTTCAATTACTGTGGCAATCTGAAGGAAAAGGAAACCGTGCTGATCCTGGGCGGCAGCGGTGGTGTCGGTATGGCAGCCATCGACGTGGCCAGGGCCATGGGTGCACGGGTAATTGCCGCCGCGTCGACCAAGAAAAAGCGTGACGCATGCCTTGAGGCCGGCGCCGATGCGGTCATTAACTATGCGGCAAAGGACTGGCGCAACGAACTCAAAGCGGCTCTCGATGGCAATCCACTGGATGTGGTTTATGATCCAGTTGGTGGCGAATTCTCTGAGCCAGCCCTGAGATCACTGGCTCCCGACGGTCGCTTCCTGGTTGTCGGATTCGCGGCCGGTGATATCCCCCGGATAACCATCAACCTGTTACTGCTGAAACGCTGCTCGATGGTCGGCGTGAACTGGGGTGGTCACGTTGCCCAGAACCCGTCGGCCTCCCGTGAGGTGCTGACAACCCTGCTGGAATGGATCGCTGCAGGAAAGCTTCAGCCAGCCTCAGGAGAAGTCTTCGGGCTGAAAGACACCGGCAAGGCAATGATGAAGATGCTGGAACGAAAAGCCGTGGGCAAGATAGTGATTCATCCCCAGGAGTAGATTCATGACAGACATCAGGCCATTTACCATTCATGCCAGTGACGAAGCTCTCACCGATCTGAAGAACAGACTGGCACAGACCCGATGGCCGGATGCTGAAACACCTGACGACTGGTCACAGGGTATTCCCCTGGCCTACATGCAGGAAATCCAGGACTACTGGCTCAATGAATACTCGTGGCGGGAACGCGAACAGCTGTTGAATCAGTGGCCCGGATATATCACTGAACTCGATGGCCTCGATATGCATTTCCTGCACATCAGGTCCCCACACGAAAATGCACTGCCGATGCTCCTGACCCATGGCTGGCCCGGTTCCATCGTCGAATTCCAGAAGGTGATCGCACCGCTGACAGCACCTGAAGCCCATGGCGGCGACCCTGCCGATGCCTTTCACCTGGTGATCCCGACATTACCGGGTTTCGGCTATTCGGGAAAACCCACATCGCCGGGCTGGAATATTGCCCGCATCGCTACTGCATGGGATGAACTCATGTCACGCCTTGGATACGAGCACTATGTTGCCCAGGGCGGCGACTGGGGCGCCATCGTTACCCAGGAAATGGCCGTGCAGAACCGGGGCAACTGCCTGGGGATTCACGTGAATATGCCCATCGCCCCGCCTGATCCGGAACAGATGGATGACCTGACCGAACTCGAACAGCTTGCGCTGGCTTCAATGCAGTTTTACCAGGAGTGGGATTCGGGCTATTCAAAACAGCAGTCCACTCGACCGCAGACACTGGGCTACGGACTTGCGGACTCACCCATCGGCCAGGCCGCGTGGATTCTGGAAAAGTTCTATCAATGGATGGACTGCGACGGTCATCCCGAAAACATCACCACAAAGGATGAACTGCTGGACAATGTGATGATGTACTGGCTTACCAACAGTGCCGCCTCCTCGGCGAGGCTTTACTGGGAAAGCTTCGGCAGCACCGGGGCTGCACCCATTGACCTGCCAACCGGTTGCTCCATCTTCCCTAAAGAGATTTTCAAAACCTCCGAGCGCTGGGCCCGCAAACGCTTCAGCCAGCTGATTCACTTCGATGTGCTGGATCGAGGCGGGCATTTCGCGGCGTTTGAACAACCC
>JAQCAK010000032.1 GCA_027621895.1 Pseudomonadota bacterium
GAACATGCCGCCCATGACGGCAAACCCCAGGCATTCCGTTTTGTCGAAAGCCTCAAGAAATTCAGCTCTTTCCTCAATCGACAGTCCCCGTGCCTGCAGCAGCAGCGGTATCTCCGGCCATTGCTGCTGCCAGGTATCTGCTACCATCTCGAGATAGTCATAGGATGGGAAAAAGACCAGGTAATTGCCCGGTTTCTCTCGAGTAAGCTGGCTGATCAGTGTGACCAGTTGTCCCACGGATGAACCGCGCCCCCTGAAGCTGGTGTCAATATCCGTCGCAACAACCACGCAGGCATTCTCGGGCGCAAAAGGCGACGACAGCCGATACCAGGGTGCCGATGGATCGATGCCAAGCAGCTTGCCGTAATACCCCCGGGGAGACAGCGTTGCCGAGAAACAGACCAGCGCACCCAGGCGCGCATGACAGGCCGCGAGCCGCTGTGACGGGTCCACGCAGTACAGCTTCACTTCAATCGATTTACGCTGTTTCAGTACCAGGGTCCGGTAGTCTTCGCCGTAATCCTCCGCCATGCGTATAAAACGATTGGCAGCAAAATAGGCATCCAGCAGCCGTTCGCGCCAGGATTCGCCACCCTCTTCCCTTAAAACCGGTTCTGCGGCCTCGACAAATGCCGAGAGCGCCTTCAGCAGTTTCTCCGGCCTGTCCAGAAACACCTGACTGCTTTCCGCAGACGCCGCCGGTGTCGCCTGCCTGTTCAGGTCAAGAACCGCCCGGTTAACTCGCCGCGCTGTCCGTGCCAGCGCACTTGCGCCCAGACGCCCCAGTTCCGTAAAGGGTTGCCTGGCGAGTACGGCGGAGAACATGTCCCGAGCACGGTCCACCAGGTTATGCGCTTCATCAACCAGCGCGACGGAATCCCGCAGACCGGTATCGAAAAACCGCTTCAGGTAGACGACGGGATCAAAGACGTAGTTGTAGTCCGATATCACCAGGTCGCAGTGGCGGGCAATATCAAGTGACAGTTCGAAGGGGCACAGCTCATATTGCCGGGCGAGCTCCTCAATAGTTGCCCTGTCAAAATGATCAGTCCGATCCAGGATGTCCGGCATCCATTCACGGACCTTGTCGAAGTATCCGCGCGCGTACACACAATGATCGGGATGACAGGGTTCCCCCGGCGAAAGGCAGGCTGTCTCTTTTGCCGTCAGGGTAACGACCCGCACCCTGGCACCCGCTGCACTGATATCCCTGGCAGCGCGTTCTGCCATGGCCTGTGTAGATGTTCTGGCAGAAAGATAGAACGCGCGACGATGCTGACCGGATGACAGCACCCGCATTGCCGGAAACAGCGTGCCCATGGTCTTGCCGATCCCCGTGGGTGCCTGCAGGACCAGCTGTTCACGATTCAGCAGCGTACGGTAAACGGAGACCGCCATATCCCGCTGCCCCGCCCGGTAGTCTTCGTAAGGGAAGTCCAGCCTTTCAAGCGTGGTGTTTCTCGTCTGCAGCCATCGCGCATCCGCCTCCAGCATCGAGAAATAAACATGCAGTGCATCTGCAAAACAGCAGGCCAGCTCTGCCCTGTCAATGTGACGTTCCAGAATGGTCTCTTCCGCATCATCCAGGTGGTACAGGCATAATCTCAGCATCACACCGGGTTCACCGCGCTCCTGGAGGAGCATATGTCCATAGATGGCAGCCTGCAGCCAGTAGCCATCCATCACCCCGGCCGGTATCTCACTGACGGCCACTCGCAGGGTCTTGATCTCGTCCAGCACCAGCAGACCGTGACTGCTGAACACACCGTCAATCCGTCCCTTAAGGGTAGCCTCGCGCGTCCCTTCGACGCTAACGGTGCTGACATCGACACAAACCGGATATTCCTTTTGGTAGTTGTCGCCCCTTGATCGCTGCACTTTCTGATGTCCGGCAATACCTTCAGCCGCGGAACTGCGCCCTGAAAACCGGAAATTAATGTCACCGGTTCGGCAGAGGTCCGCGAGGTAACCGACGTTGATGCGGTGAACCGTCACCGGGAGTAGCTCACGTCAATGACCTCGGCAGGAATGCCCTGTTGATGAAAATAGCGGAACCATCTCGCCTGGTTCTTCTGCAGCTTGTCCCCGGGGCCCTTGATCTCGACCAGTCGGTATTCGTCGTCATGGAACAGAATCAGGTCCGGCAGCCCGGTACTGTTGTTTTTCAGGTCGGACAGGAGTCGCCTGAAGATCAACCCCAGGTGTCTGGCTGGCAGATGCGCCAGACTCGTCTCAATCATCGACCTGTCCAGCCAGCCCCAGTGGACCAGGGCATTGTTGACGCCGTGTTTTTCTTCAAAGCAGGACAATACCCGGTTTGCCAGCAACTCCGCGTCAGTCAGTTCAGCCAGCCGGTTGTCAATGAGGTCACGGCGGCGGGCGATGAAGTCAGGGGTATAGAGGTCCTCAGGGCCTCGCTGGAAGGGATGAAAGAATGCGCCCGGGACGGGAGCAAAGATAATATCCCAGAAAGCGAGGCCAAACAGACCACGGAACAAGGCGTTTTCCACGTACCAGCCTTCCCATCCCTGCGCAGTGAACCAGGCCAGTGCAGCGAGCTCCACACGGTCATGCTGCGGCGCTATCACAACGCTGTCCTTGATGATCGGTTGCCAGTCCGGATCTTCGGGTACGGGATTTTCACAGCCATGCTTGCGGGCAAGACGCATGGCAAACCGGACTGCAAATTCCCATTCATCCTCGTCACTGGGATCAGCATGAATTTCGCGACACAGTGCAAGTGCCGATTGCACATCATCCGCAGTTGCCAGCAATCGAACCTGACGCTCCCGTGAAGGTGCAGAACGGGTTAACCGGTAGGCCTGCAGAGCCGAGTCGTAACGTCCCAGCCTTTCCAGCTGCCGGGCCAGACGATTCACGATCCGATCGAAACGACGGGCAGGCAGATGTCCGGTGGGTCGCACGGTCAGCTCACCCAGGAGCTCGACCAGCTGATCGCCGGA
The DNA here is from genome assembly GCA_027621895.1 of Pseudomonadota bacterium. GTDB lineage: Bacteria > Pseudomonadota > Gammaproteobacteria > Pseudomonadales > Azotimanducaceae > UBA9659. The sequence continues at coordinate 2,964 of JAQCAK010000032.1, forward strand.
TTCATCGACCTCCAGGCGGTCGTAAGCAAGTTCGGCACAGGCTTTCAGCCTCAGGATCTCTTCGACCATCTCGCGATCACGAAACAGTCGACTGGATTCAGACAGGTCGTAGGATTCAAAAGGACTCACCAGTTCATGCAGCACAAACTCCGTCATGTCCTGGTGGAAATTACCGAAGAAAAGCAGCCTGAAAACCTGCAGATGTTCCATGCCCGTGACTCGGACCGTGGCGATACCCAGTTCATCGGTGGGCGACGCGTCCACACTGGAATTGAGCAGGGATTCAACAAGTTCCACGCGCCTGGCAGTCTTCGGGCATGCAGACAAACTTGTCAGTTGAAGCAGTTCCGCACGCGTGCAGAGCGAGATACCAGTCTCCTGGTCCGGCACTTCCTGTTGAACCAGACCTCGGGAACTGAGCTCTTCGATGACAGCGGGGATATTCGATATTTCAGGATAGTGCAGTTTATCAACCCGAAAATACTCACCGCGACGGTTTGCCATCCTCACGTAGAGGCGGCGGGAGGCCAGCGGGGCTGCCAGGAAGCTGTGAGCCAGGTCAAGTTCTGGTGTTGTTAAAAGCCGTTCGTAGCGCTCCAGCACAAATCGCAGCAGGAACTCGAAGTTGTCCAGGTAGTAGCCTTCCGGCAGCTCTTCCGGTCGTTCGGGAGGCATGTGCAGGTCGTCAGGAAAAAACCCCCGGAGTTTAACCTGTATTTATATACAGGTAAATTACCTGGCGCGCTGGAAAAGGTGTACGGTGCCTGTGACGGGATCGAGCTGTGCCATGGTATCTGGCTCAGGAAAGGAGACAATGCGCGTCATAACAGCGTCACCGGCAATGGTCAGACGGTCGCCCTCAAGGCTGTAAGAAACTGCCTCGTGTCCTTCTATGGTCACGTCTTCCGCCGAGTAGCGGGTTGAATAGGTAAAACCACCCACACTGGATTCCCAGGTGCCCAGGATACGATCAGACAAGCTCTCCGGCGTTGATACGCAGCCGCCCAGGGCCAGGAAACAGATCAGCAATATGAGAAGACGCATGGACGCATGGTACCCGAGATTGTCGGGCCGTGGAACTCTTCCTGATGGCGGTGCCTGAATAACCGGGCTCTATCCGTTAAACTGGCCCATTCAGTCCGGATCGCGAACACCATGACCATTGATAACGATAACGACCTCGTGCAACTGCGGGCTATCAGCAGAATCGTTTACGAAACGCTGATGGTCATGAAGCAGCATTTGAAGCCAGGCGTCAGCACACTTGAACTCGACCGCATCGGTGAGCAGCATCTGGCCAGGTATGGAGCGCGGTCAGCACCCATCCTGATGTACGACTTCCCGGGGCATACCTGTATCAGCATCAACGAGGAAGCTGCTCACGGCATTCCATCGAGTCGCGTGATCGAAAACGGCGACGTCGTCAATATCGATGTTTCCGCTGAACTCAATGGCTACTTCGGTGATACGGGCGCGACATTCACGGTGGGCGAAGTCGAGCCAAGAATAGAATACCTGTGCCAGGTAACCCGCAAGGCCCTCCGCGCTGCGATGAATGTGGCGCGTGCCGGTGCCCGGATCAATCAGATAGGCCAGGCCATTGAGAAAACCGCCCAGCAGGCCGGCTTCACAACCATCAAGGATCTCGGCAGCCATGGTATTGGCCGCAGCCTGCACGAGGAGCCCCACTTTATTCCCAACTTCTATGACAGGAACGATCAGCGCCGGCTGGTGGAAGGTCAGGTCATCACGATCGAGCCCTTTGTTTCCACTGGCGCGGAGTCCACCGTGACCGCCGCTGACGGCTGGACACTGCTCACGGGCAAGGGGAACTATTCTGCTCAGTACGAGTACACCATGGTGATCACGCGGGACAAGCCTATCGTGCTCACCACTTCAAAAGCTGCCGCCTGACCCGACTCGCAGCCCGCCCGGCAAACGGTTCTGCCGCTACTTCTGGTAACCGGCGAACCGCGTTTCCGCATCGGTGAAAATCTGCTGCCACTTGCCCGAATGGAACCGCCGCAGCAACAGAATGGCCTTGATGATGTAGTCACCGATCAGTGCCGCATAAATCCATTCCACCGACAGCCCCGCAAACACGAAAAGCGCCGCCAGCCCCACCCGGACGCCAATAAGCCCGATCATAGTGGCCATCAGCGGGTACCGTGTATCACCGGCACCACGCAGGCAGCCGCCCAGGGTGAACTCCACCGCCATCAGGGGCTGGACCAGCGCCATGATGTAGATAAAGATCACGGTCAGTCGCACCACTTCATCGTCATCTATCAGGTAGCGTGCGATTTCGTTGGCAAAAAACACGATGACAATACTCAACAGCACCATGCTGCTGATCGCCAGCCACAGTGCTTTCCAGCCACTGGCGACCGCACCTTCACTGTCATTGGCGCCCAGGTGCTGACCCACCAGCGTTGCACCCGCGATGGAGAATCCGAAGCCGACGACAAAGGAAATCGACAGGATCTGAACACCGACACCATAGGCAGCATAGGGTGCAGTACCGTAGAAGGCGACCAGCCAGAGGAAAGCGACAAAGCCGGCCTGGAAAACGAACTGTTCAATGCCTGCCGGATACCCGATATGAACGAGCTGCCTCACCCGCCCCTCGGACAGGGAGCCAGGTCCGCCAGGCTTCACCAGTATCTTGCCGCCGTAGTAGAGGTAAAGAAAAATCAGTGCACCCACGCCGAAGGCGACACCATTAGCGACGGCGGCGCCACTGACCCCCATGGCAGGAAAACCGTACAGGCCATGCACCAGCAGGTAAACCCCGATGACATTGATGATGTTGGTGATCACCCCGATCCAGAGTGGTGTTCGCGTATCACCTGCTGCTCGAAGCGCAGCACCCAGCACCATGTTGACAGAGAAGGCAATGTTGAAAACGCTGAGATACTGGATGAATTCACCAGCCAGCCGGGTCGGCTCTTCCGACAGACCAAATACGGATGCGATCTCGTAACCGAAAAACAGGCATGGAACCATCAGAACCAGCGCAACCACATTGCCGATCCAGAGCGAAACAGACGTCACCCTGGCACCCTCTTCGAAGTTCCTTGCGCCCCAGGCCCGGGCAACCAGCGCGGTGGTACCCGCAGAGATCGCCATCAACACGGCCTGGAGGCCGAAAAACAACCGGTGACCGGTCGTTACGGCAGCGACTGCGTCCGCCCCCAGTGCGCCAACAATCTTGATGCTGACGATACCAATCACGGAGAACAGCAGGTTGGTAAAAATCGCCGGCCAGGCAAGGGCCCAGATACCGAGATTGGGCCTGGACGTATCGACCAGAACAGATTCAGCTGCTTCAGCGGCATCAGGACTGATTTCTGAAATGGTTTTATCGGACACGTATGGGTCACCGGTTATCGTGCTCGCCAGGTTTCCTTCCCTCCCCCGACAACCAGCAAAAAACAAGCGGTGAGCAGGTCAGTTGACTGATCGATGCAACCAGCAGGACTGACAGAACCAATAGAGCATTAAGGCCGCGTAAGATACACTCGGCCCCCTTGATTAACAAGCGGCGAAAACTCGTTCAGACGAGAATACCATGGCGAAACAGGCACTTATCATAGGCGGCGGACACAACGGACTGGTGTGCGCCAGCTATCTTGCCGCAGGGGGCATGGACGTCACCGTTCTCGAAAAGCGCGAGGTTATTGGTGGCTGTGCCGTAACCGAGGAGTTTCACCCCGGCTTTCGAAACTCGGTCGCCAGTTATACCGTCAGCCTGCTGCACCGCCAGGTCATCGACGACCTCAGGCTCCATGATCATGGCCTGAGAATTGTCGAACGCCCGGTGAACAACTTTCTTCCCCTGCCTGACGGAGACAGCTTTACCAGTTTCATCGAAGAGTCAGACTTTCTGGCAGAGATCGGCCGCTTTTCCCGGGCTGACGCCGCACATTACGCCAACTTCAATGAGTCCCTCGAGGTGGCCGTTGGCCTGATCCGGGACCTGATGCTCGAAACACCACCCCGATTGCACGAATCAGGTATCGGTGATCTCTGGAAAGCCTTCTCGCTTTCAAGGCGTTTCAATGCCCTGGGTGGTTCAGCCAAACAAGAGCTGCTTCGGCTTTTCTCTGTCAGTGCCGGCGAACTGCTGGACGACGAATTCGAATCTGACCCGTTGAAGGCCCTGGTGGGTTTCGACGCCATCGTGGGTAATTACGCCAGCCCCTACCAGGCCGGCTCTGCCTATGTACTTCTCCATCATGTCATCGGTGAGGTCAACGGCAAACCGGGTCGCTGGGGGCATGCTATTGGCGGTATGGGGGCTATTACCCAGGCCATGGCAGACGAGGCCCGCCAACGAGGAGCCAGGATCGAAACCGGTTGTGGCGTGCAGGAGGTCACCTGCCGCGGTGGGCGAGTCCAGGGTGTGACCCTGGACTCAGGTGAAACCCTGGCAGCGGATATCGTGATCGCCAATATCAATCCGAAGCTGTTGTTCCTGCACCTGCTGCCGGGTGACCAGGTGCCTGCCGATATCCAGGACCATTTCCAGCGTTACAAGTGCCAGAGTGGCACTTTTCGCATGAACGTTGCATTGTCGGAACTGCCCGCTTTTAAAGCCACAGCGCCTGAGGGCGCCCTCAGCAGCGGCATTATCATGGCACCAAGCCTGGCTTACATGGATCACGCCTTTCTGGATGCCCGCCAGTTCGGATATGCCAGAGCACCTGTTGTGGAAATGCTCATTCCTTCGACACTCGATGATTCACTGGCCCCTGCCGGGCAGCATGTCGCCAGCCTGTTCTGTCAGCAGTTTAATCCGGATCTGGGCGCGGCCTGGCAGGATCAGCGTCAGGCCGCGGCAGAGACGATCATTGATGTGGTCAACCAATATGCACCGAATTTTCGTGACAGCATTGTCGGCACCCAGGTACTGAGCCCCTGGGATCTCGAGCAAACCTTCGGGCTGATGGGTGGCGATATCTTTCACGGGCGACTGACCCTCGACCAGCTGTTCAGTGCACGGCCCATGATTGGCATGGGGCAATATCGCACTCACCTGCCTGGTCTCTACCTGTGTGGCTCAGGAACCCATCCGGGGGGTGGGGTCACCGGCGTCCCGGGACACAACGCCGCGAGGGAAATACTGCGGGATCACTGAATGATCATGTGATCTGTTCAGCCAGCGGGATCTGGACGGTGAATCTTGATCCCTGGCCCAGCTGGCTGGTGACGCTGACGCTGCCATGATGGGCCTGGGCAATATGCTTGACGATCGCGAGCCCCAGCCCGGTACCGCCCATGTCGCGGGATCGGGCCCTGTCCACCCGGTAGAAGCGCTCGAAGATTCGCTGGGTTTCGTCTTTTGATATACCGATACCGTTATCCTCGACTTCGATGTGGGCCATGGAGCCAAGCTTCAGCAATCGCAGCTGCACCCTGCCACCCTTGCCGGTGTACTTGATCGCGTTTTCGACAAGATTGGAAACCAGCTGGTTAAGTGCCTCGGCTTCGCCATCGATGACCAGGGAACTCTCCTGCAGGTCAAGCTCGAACTCCACACCGGCATCCGTCGCTTCAAATGTTTTGGACTGGTACACCTGACGCAGCACGCCGCCCAGGTCAATCCGGGTCACGGCCTTTTCCCGTTCTGATGAATCGAATCGCGACAGCTGCAGCAGGTCCTGGACGATATTGTCCAGGCGTATCGTCTGCTGGCGAATACGCTCAACGAAGCGCTGGAACACATCCTGGGGCATGTCGGGGTCATCAATAATCGTTTCAATCAACCCGCGAATTGCGGATATCGGTGTCTTCAGCTCGTGGGAGGCATTGGCAACAAAATCGCTGCGTACCTGTTCCAGCCTTCTGCGCTCAGTCTCATCCTCAATGACAAGGATCGCTCCCCGGCTTTCCTGATCCGTGACACCATCAATCAGCTGGCAGGTACAATCCAGCGTCCTGCCTTCGAAACTCACCGAACAGGGGCCACTGGTTTCCTCTTCGATACTGGTCTGCACCGCCTGTTTGATTTCCCGGGCAACCGTGACCTCCATGAACTTGCGATTCAGGATGTTCTCTCGCTTCAGACCCAGCATTTTCAGAGCTGATTCGTTGACATGCTGAACCCGCTGATCAAGATCCAGCGCGATCACACCCTCTGTCAGCGCAGTCAGCACCGCTGCCAGGCGATTTCGGTTGCTGGTCATTTCGTTGATACGCTCTTCCGCTCCGAGCGCCAGTTCGTTGATCACTGCGGCCAGCTGACCGATCTCGTCAGAGCGGTCGCCGGGTAATCGCAGGTGGTATTCTCCCTTGGCGATGTGGGAAGCCAGCGTCGTCATACGGGTTATGGGACGTGTCACGCCGAATGCCAGCACGTAGCCGATAAGCAGTGATACTGCCCCAATAAACAGAGTACTCAGCGCGATCCGTTTTCGCAGCACTGCCATCTGCTGCTCTATTTCAGTCAGCGGCAGCGCCAGTCGCAGGACGCCTCGCCTGCCGTTGGCACTGCTGACCTGGATCGCCAGGTAATGCATGCTGCGCTTCAGGGTATCGCTGAATCGGGTTGATACACCGTAGGAAGAAGAGGAAGACGCAACAAACTCGGGACGATCGGCATGATTGTCCATGTCCGCAGGATCGTTCTTGTTGTCAGCGATCACGCGGCCAGATGAATCGATCAGCGTGATCCTGGCAGTCACGCCTGGCGTTAATGCTGAAAGTCTTTCCGGATCAAGCGTCTCTTCGCCATCAAGGAACCGGCTCATGGGCTGCGAGAGCTCCAGTGCCTGAGAAAGCAGAGATTGTTCTATCCGGTAGACAGCGTCCTGCTCCGCCTGGTTACTGACAAGAATGCCGAAGACCAGGGAGCTGACAACCAGCGTAAAGCCGAGGATGCCCCAGATCTGCCAGAGGAGACGCGAATTAAGCATTGCGGAAAGCCGGCATGGAAGGGCCTGACCCCGGCGAGTCCTGCAGGGCAATGCAGAGCCGTGGCTGGCCGCACCTGGGGTAACTAGTGATCAACGAGACGGTAACCGACGCCACGAATGGTCTGGATGAGATGGCTGCAATCACCCAGTTTTTTCCTGATCGCCCGGACATGCACATCAATATTGCGATCAACGACGACCACGCCAATACCGACGACCCGATTCAACAGTTGTTCCCGGGTGAATGCCCTGCCCGGCTGGGACGCAAGCTGGTAGAGAATCTTGAATTCCGTTGCTGTCAGGTTGAGCAACTCACCTTTAACACTGGCCTCGTGCCTTGAAACATCAATAACCAGGTCCTGGATAACAATCCGCTCCTTGTTCTGGTCGTCTTTCGTTGGCCCCCTGCGCAGCACAGCCTTGACCCGCGCAAGCAGTTCCCGCGGGCTGAACGGTTTGGACAGGTAGTCATCGGCACCCAGCTCGAGACCGATAACCACATCGCTCTCTTCACCCTTTGCCGAAATGATAATAATAGGAATATCCCTGACAATCGGGTCAGACTTGACCTGCTGGCAGATGGAAAGTCCATCCATACCCGGCAGCATCAAATCCAGGATAATCAGGTTGGGGGACTGGTTGCGAATGACATTGAGCCCCTCATCTCCCCTGTCAACAGAAATCACATTAAAACCTTCACGCTTGAGGTTGTAACTGACGACCTCAACAATATCCGGTTCATCTTCGATGACGACAATCTTGTTTCGATTCATGATGCCCTGAGAATGGCTTTAGGATGCGAGCTAGTCAAGCACAAGCTGATGCCCGGCGCGTTAAGC
>JAQCAK010000033.1 GCA_027621895.1 Pseudomonadota bacterium
ATGTTCAGCCCACACCTGGGGAGTGACCGGCGAAGTGGACTCATTGCCATCGGAATTGGAGGGATAGTCGGGAGAAGGATAGTCACCCAGGTGACTATGGACATCAATCAGGCCCGGTGTGAGCCATGACCCGCTGCCGTCAATGATCGTGGCGCCGTCCAAAGGCAGCAGTTCTTCGATGACATCGCCCGAACCATAGGCCACGATGACACCGGCGTCGAAGAAGACATAGCCGCGATCGATAGGCTCCTGGGTCGCCGTCAGAATGGTGACGTCGCGTATCAGGGTTGGCGATGAGTCCACAGGGGCATAAGTAGAATCAAAAGGTTCCGCATGAGAGAGGACGCCCCAGGCAAGAAGTACCAGCACTGAACCCAGTCGAATCAATATTGAATCTCGCACTTTTAGGCTCGCTACTCAGAAGAAGCGCGAGATTCTACCAAGCCTGTCGGCCGCTGAGAATTGCCTGCCTGTCAGGCGAAGCGCTTCAACTCCCGCCTGGCGATGACCATCTTGTGCACCTCGTCAGGACCATCCGCTATCCGCAATGCCCTGCCATTCCGCCACATGGAGGCGACCGGCGTATCATCCGATACCCCGAGTGCACCGAGGCACTGGATGACCCGGTCAAGCACGTTCATCATCATGTTAGGCACAACCACCTTGGTCATCGACAGTTCCTGCCTGGCATTTTCCTTGCCGGCGGTGTCCATTTTCCATGCCGCATACTGCGTGAGCAGTCGGGCCTGGTCTATCTCCATCCTTGATGTCGCTATCCACTCCTGAACAAACTGCTTCTGACCCAGCGTGCTGCCATGACTCTCCCGCATATTGGCGTGGCGGCACATGATCTCGAAGGCTCGCTCAGCAGTACCGATCGCCCGCATACAGTGGTGAATTCTGCCCGGACCCAGCCTGGCCTGTGCAATCATGAATCCGCCGTGCTCCGGGCCCAGCAGGTTGTCGAGTGGAACCCGGCAATCGTTATACTCAATTTCACAATGCCCGCCGCCACTCGTGTGACCCATTACTGAAACCGGCCTGACAATTTTAAAACCGGGAGCATCGGTTGGAACGATGATCATCGAGGCCCGCTCGTGAGGCGCGCCACCGGGATTCGTGACAACCATCGCAATCGCAAACCGCGCACCAATCGCGCCACTCGTAAACCACTTGTGACCGTTGATGACCCACTCGTCACCATCCTTGACCGCCGCTGTGCGCAGCCCCGTGGGATCAGCACCGGATGTATCCGGTTCTGTCATGGAAAAGCATGACCGGACATCGCCTTCCAGCAGCGGTTTCAACCACTGCTCTTTCTGCCGCTCTGTGCCGAACTGGGCAATGATCTCTGCATTACCGGTGTCGGGCGCATTACAGTTGAAAACCCGGGATGCGATCTGGCTTCTGCCCATGTATTCACACAGCACCGCGTAATCATGATTGGAGAGACCTGCTCCCCACTCTTCATCCGGCAGGTAAAGATTCCACAGGCCCAGCGACTTGGCCTCGGCCCTAAGCGCCTTCATCGTCGGTGTATCTTCACCGTTAGCAGTGGCTTCCGCTTCCGCGGCGATGGTACTTTCCGCCGGGATTACCTTCTCATCGATGAAGCGGACAACCTGGTCGTAGACCAGCTTGCCCTCGTCAGAAATACCGAATTCCATAATCTTCTCCTGCGTCAGCTGTCAGCCTAGAATTTATAGCCAATAGACAGCATATAGACGACGGGATCGATATCCACGTCAAATTTGACGGTAGCAACCGCTGTTTTTATCTTCGCTTCTGTATCGATATCGATGTACCAGACTGCACCATTGAGCATCCAGTGCTCATTTAGCATGTAGTCGAAACCGACCTGTGCAGCGAGACCCCAGCTCTGCTTCAGACTGAGGCTGGCATCGACGGTACCCGCAGGCAGACCGACAATCTCGTCCAGCGCCAGATTCAGTTCGTTATCGACGTCTTCATCGAAGAAGATCGTCGTGTTCAGCCCGACACCGATGTAAGGCTGAAAATCGCCACTCCCGGCCATGGGGAAGTACTGGACGGACAATGTCGGTGGCAGGTGTTTGGTATCGCCAGCCTTGACCGGCAGGTTCGAAAGATCAATATCGTGGGTGAACGGCGTTGAAGCCAGCAGTTCTATCCCGATATTGTCTCGCCACATGTAGACACCGGTCAGGCCGAGCTGGGTATCATCGGCCACGTCCACGCCCGGCAACGTCACCAGGCCGGCAACATCAATTGAATCACTGTCACCTTTCGGGTCCACATTGGCCAAACCTGCCCGTAGGATCCAGTCTCCCTGTTCATGGGCCATGGCGACAGAACTCAGCAAAAGTGCGACAGCCATCACGATGATTTTCTTCATTTTCCTGCTCCAGAATTACAACAAATTTGATGCGCACTAATTTATCGCCAGAGAGACAAGAGAAACTTGTCCTGGATCAACTCACACAGTGGATTCAGGCCATGCATGGGGTCTTATAAGGTGTGCTGAGAAGGCTTACACTTACAGGGCACACATCGAAGCCGAGTCCAGCCATGCGACTGATAACACTCTTCCTGCTGACCTGCCTGACTTTTTCGTCCCAGGCCACCACGACACCCGAAAAGGCCCTCGAGATGTATTTCAACATCCTGACCAGCCAGGACTACCACGACATCAGTACCATCATGGACCAGGAGAGCATGCGTAACCTGAAGCGCACCATGGACAGCGCAATGAAATTCCAGGCTGAACATGGTGTCTACACCCTGCAGCGACGCATCTTTGGCGAGCCGGTCAGCCTTGAACGAATAGAATCAACAACACCCGAATTCTACCTGGAGACCCTCGCAGGCGAGATTCTCCAGGCTGCCCGCAGACAGCACCTGATCGTTTCCGACCGTCAGATCATCGGCAAGATTCAGGAAAGCGAGGATATGATTCACATCGTGGCTCGCCTGACTTTCGCCCAGGACAGCCAGAGAAGCTCGGACGTACTCGTATACACACTGGTAAAGCGGCGCTCTGGATGGAAGCTGAAATTTCCTGCGACGATCAAACAGATGATTACCGTCATCGACAGCAGCGCTCGTCAACAGCATTGAGCAGTTGATCCTCAATGTTTGAAGCGCGATTCAGCCAGACCGCGACTCGCCTTCTCGCTCCGGACAATCGCGTCTGGGCGGTCCACGATCGAGCAATGAAGCGTCTCGCTGCCGGCGAGGACATCATCGTCATGTCTGTGGGCGACCCTGATCTGCCGACCATCGCAGGAGCCATCGCACTCGCTGTCACAAGCCTTTACCGCGGCAGAACGCACTATTCACCGGGCATGGGTGAACCTGAACTTCGACGGGTCATTGCAGAAATTGAAAGTGACGCCAGCGGCAGGCTTACAACGCCGGAAGAGATCATCATTTTTCCCGGTGCGACCAATGCCCTGTTTACCGTGCTGGCATGCCTGCTCGATAAAGATGACGAACTGATCGTGACCGAACCCGCCTACATTGGCTACCGGGGGCTCTTCGCCGCAGTCGGTGCAGCAGTCGTTGCCGTCCCCAGCCTGGCAGGAGACGGATTTCGCATCGATATTGATGCGATCAAGGCTGCCGCAACAGACCGCACCCGGGTCCTGCTGCTGAATACGCCCGGCAACCCCTCCGGGCACGTCATACCTCACAGGGACCTGCAGGCGCTCTGCGAATGGGCGCTCGAGCAGGACATCTGGCTGGTCTGTGATGAGGTCTATTCCATGCTGACATTCGAGACACCGTTTGTCAGTGCCCGTAAGGCAGCCCCGGTACTGGACAACATCATCATTGTAGACGGTCTGTCCAAGTCACATGCCATGACCGGTTGGCGGCTGGGCTGGGTGGTAGCACCCCTTGCCGCTATCCCGCCATTGCTTGAGTTCACCTCCGCCACGGTATTCGGTTGCAGCCAGTTTGTGCAGGACGCCGCGGCCTTCGCCCTGAAGAACGATCAGACGTACATCCAGAGTGTCAGGGACGAATACCGTCAGCGCCGCGACTACGCCCTGGCAAGGATCGCCGCGATCAGGGGCATAACCTGCGTTAAACCCGCCGCCGGGATGTTCATGATGATGGACGTCAGCGAAACAGGTATGAACGGCTATGACTTCGCAGAAAACCTGCTGGACAGGGCAGGTGTATCCGTACTGCCCGGTGGCGGTTTCGGTTCGCGGACGACTGGATTTGTCAGACTCTCATTGACTCAGGGTGAACAGGTCCTGAAACAGGCATTCGATCGGATCGAGACCTTCTGCCTGGAAGTCTGCTAGGGAAAAAAGCGGTTCCGCAGTCCCATAAAGGGTTTCTCGACCAGCAGATAAGAGACAGCCGAGACGATGAGCGTCGCAATCAGGAAAAGCAGCACCAACAGATATTGATTCATTTCCACCCCCCGCATCTGCTCATTAATCAGCAGGTGCCACAGGTAATTGCTATAGCTGGTCAGGGATACAAAAGACACTGGCGCTGCAACCCAGGGCGACAACCTCGGCTGCCAGACATACAACAGCATGATGAGCAGCAGGGAAGCGAATCCCATGACCGGGTAGAAGAACAGGAAACCCAGAGTCGGATTGACGACACCGGGATAGTCGAGCACCACTGACCCGCAAAACCAGAACATGAAAGCATGAACCAGTAATGTAGTGACCAGCAACAGCAGACGGCGACCTTCAAGCAGTCGAGGCAGGTTGTGGTAATAGTTCACCCACGCCAGCGTCGTGCCCAGCCCAAGGCTGGTAAACCGGAAGGTGAATTTCCGAATATCATTTTCAAAGCATTTCAAGGGTCTGTCAGCGTCCGCACAGGCAGCATAGTCGCCAGACAGCAGCACAACTCCCGACAGCAGCAGCAGAACAGAAGCAGCCAGAAAACCCCAGCGCAGTGAATACCTCATCAGGATCAGGCACAGGGGAGCAAACAGCAGATAGAACCACTCCTCTATCACCAGGGACCAGCTAACCGGCAGCAGGTCCCAGTCACCGACCACCAGATCCTGCAGGAACAGGAAGTACAGCAGGTCGAATCTGTCAAAGACCAGCCAGATAAAAATCAGCACAGCGAAATAGGCAGGCAGTGTTCGCAACCAGCGACGGGACCAGAAGCGAACCAGCATTCTGAACGAGAGGCTTTCTTCAAAAGATCTGAGCAGAATGGAACCGATAAGGAATCCACTCAGTACAAAAAACAGCTCGACTCCGATTTTCCCCGACAGGGAAAGAAACTCGTAGCGGCCAGGTGCATCCAGCAGATAGCGGGTGTGGGCCAGGACCACGGCAAGAATGGCAATTGAACGGGCAATATCCAGACCAACCAGACGGTTCTTCGAAAAATCGGACACGGTAAAAGGGCTTGATCAAGTTACGTCATTCTAGCCAAAAAAGGCGTCCGGATTCGTCTTTCGTTAACCGGCGTTCTTTCCCGGGGGATTGAGATTGGAAAAGGCGTGTCAGCCGTCGACCGGACGCTCGCGAAAAACAGACCGATCGTCTGTCCGGGTCTTCGCCATCAGGACAAACCCGCTCCAGTAAAATGGATGCGAAAACCTGCGCGAAGAGACGAAGTCCTGTTTAGTCTCGGCAAGAGAGAGTGCGGCGTCACCGCGATTGGATTTAAGTTTCGAGTAGAAAGTACGCATGAATTCTGCGGTGGGTCTGTCCGGCACCTTCCAGAGTGTGCCCAGAACCGAACTCGCTCCATTCGCGAGCAACCCATAAGCGAGCCCTTTCACACCAACTCCTTGGTAAGAACGTCCCAGCATGGTCTCACAGGCACTGATCACCACCAGGTTGGAGTAAAACTTCTCCTGCAGTAACCGGGTGAGACTCAGAAAGCCGCCGTCATCATCGCTCCCCGGAACCGGGGCCGTTGCCAGTCCGACAACATCCGGGGTCTCGGGGCTAAAATAGCCGTGAGTTGCGATGTGCAGGATCTTTGCCCGGCGGGAATCTTCCGAGAGCAGACCTGTCCTTGTGGCGTCCTGTCCCAGCAATAGTTTGACGGCGCCTTCCGGGTAGGATGACTTGATGTAACCTGCTTCTCTCGCCGTGTGCGGCAACCGGCCTAACCCCTGCACCCAGTTACGATACTCACTGGGTGTGCGGTTGAAATTCGCGCCTGCGAACGCAGGATCAGCGAAAACGACAATACTCGGTGGACCCTCGACGGCCGGGTTTTCGGACATCGAGTAATACGCCAGCAAAGAAGGTGTCCGAACGACCGGCATTGGCAGGCCATCCGCTCTCAGAGAAAGCAGTGCAGAGAAAGGGACCTGGTGAACCAGATCATCAGCGACGAGCACCAGTCGGCGATAGTCGCCAGTATTCGATGGCAGCAAAGCATCAGCAAGCGCCTGCAGCGCCTGACTGGTTTCCTCTCGGCCACGTCCATTGATCGATTCCAGCTGAACCAGGGCGGTGCTGATCATCTCCCTCAGGGCCTGTCGACCCGGCAGCCTTGTGAGCCGGGTCGTCACGGTGTCCGCGGCGAGGACAAAACTCACGTTCTCCTGAACATAGAATCTGAGCGCAAGATCACCCTCGGGAACATTCAGGTCTTCGCGGGCAACCTCAGGCAACCTGATAGAGACAGTTTCGCCCCTGGAGGAGGCTCCCAGGTAAAAATCCCTGCGCAGGTCTCTCTCTCGCTGGGCCTCAGCAAGCTGGAGCCGGTTTTCTTCTGACGGCTCTGCGCGGAAACGCTGGTTAAAATCCAGGACCTGCTTTTCCGCTGCAAGATAGGTATCAAGTTCCTCCAGGCTGACACCGGACCTTGTCGATACAAGAGGGGTTTCGTAGATTGCCAGTCGCTCAAGCAGCGTGAGCAGTTCATCGTACACCCGGAGATCTGCCAATCCCTCGACATACACGGAAACAAAGTCCTGAACATTGGCCAGGAACGCAAACTGGTCGTCACTGGATTCAAGCAATTCCGAGACAACATGCTCAATGACCGCCATACCGCGATCGCCGTATTCACGGAAAGCCCCGGCATCATCAGTGCGCAATGCCCGCTCAATGGACAATCGACTGAACTGAACCCGTCGCATCGGGTTACTTACAGCCGAACCCATTGAACTCGCACTGCCTGCCAGAAACTCCTCTGCCCTTGACTGCCAGCGTTCGAATGCCTGGTCGCTGTCTGCCGTCTCCATCAGTAACAGCATGGCATCGAGTTTCTGTTCGATGAAGCTCCTGGGGTCACTGAATACGGTGTATGCCAGATTCCGGGTCTGATCGATGTTGCCTTTCAGCCAATAGTCCTGAGCCAGCTCCAGCTGCGCGACCAGTGAGCGATACATCCCACGTTCCTCGAAAAAGCTGAGAGCCCGGGTATGCCGGCCCAGGGCCGCATCCACGTCACCTCGCATCCGGTCAATGGTACCCAGCTTCAGGCCTGCAATGGCCACCAGAAAGTCGTCGCTGTTTTCGTTTAAATCCCTGACCTGGCTGAAATATCGCGCTGCGATATCCAGATCACCGGTCTTGAGATGGGCGTCGGCGATTGAGAACAGATCTCGACTCAACTGAACACGGTCATCCCCCCGGTAACTGCTGACGATGCATCTGCGCAGGTAACCTTTCGCCCGGTTGAATTCTCCCAGTTGAACGTGTGAGTAGGACAGGTCCCGGTAGTAGTCCATCAACAGCGCCTCATCAGCGCCGTCGGATTCAAGCAGGAATATCGCTTCTTCCAGGAGAGCGACTCCTTCCCGATGACGGTTCTAGTGAAGATAGTGCAACCATTTCGCCCTGAGCAGCCCGGCCCTCACCTGGCCGGTTGCTGCCTTGTCCTGCAGCGCCGCTTCGAGTGTCTCTTCTAACCCGGCGAGAGAAACAGAAACGCTGGAGGGATTACGCTGAATGGTCTCAAGCAATTGGGTGACATGGCTGCTGACCTCCTCCAGCCTGACCGAGGGCTCCGGCATCGCAGCTCGCACATCCCAGCAAGCAACCAGTAACAGCAAAATGACCGCCCTCGCCACGGGGTAAAAAGGTGACGAGTCGCTGCCAGGTTGTCTACCGCTAATAAGGTAACCAGGCATAGGTCGAAAACGATATCCGTCCTTCCCTGTCTTTCCAGTCGATCAATTCCTGGAAGATTTTTTGACTACTGGCGTTTACCGTCTCAACAATCTGCCATCGAGTGACCTGCCATTCACTGGCGCCAAACTTGAATGGCTGGATGTTGGCGTCTTCCAGATACTCACCATCCGGACCATTGACGACGTCAAACCGCAGGGCTTCCAGTTGCTTGTGCCACTGGGAATTCCAGTTACGTCCGACTACCTCAACTGCACCCTGCCCGCCTTTATCAACGAGTTTCAGTCTGCAGGCGCCATTGGACGGCGTCGTCGGATGGTAGAACAGCAATTCCTGAATAGCGTTGCGCTGAATATAGATAGGTTCAATAACTTCCGTGGGCTCCTCGCCCGGCTTGGCTACCCAGTCAGAAAGGGCCATGCTTTTCTCCTTTTTATGTTGGATCCATGAGTTCAACAGTTCTGGTGATATCGTTCATGCAGATCGTTCTGCCATCTTCGGATCGCGACCGGGCATTCGCCCTGATCTGAGCCCCCACATCCCCCATCAAACCCAGCAACTGATCAGGGTTGCCAGCGCGGTTGTAGGAAGGGGTGCTTGAGGTGATCGACCCGTACAACACATCTGCGACAATCAGGCTGCCAGCGATACCGAGCGAACCTGAACTGCCATCATTGAATGACTCTGCCTCCAGCAGCAGGTAGGGCCAGAGTGGCATGTTGTCAATCGTCAATCCCCGAACATGGCTGAGGTTACCCGCTCTGATTTCAAGCAGCGGCTTCAATGCCAGGTGTTCACGGTAATAGGACCCGTTGGGAGACGCCAGCAGTTCGGCCACGTAACTCGCACCCGGTGGCAGTCCGGCGTCTGAGCCGGCCTTGAGATTGGCAGCAGTAATATCAACGCGGGTACCTGGCCTCTGTATCCGGGTCATCTCACTGGTAATTTTGGTATCTATTCGACCCGCCTTCTGGGTTTCAACCTCAAAAGTTGCCCCAGGCTCAATTCCGACTTCAGCTGTGTTCTGATCGCTGCCGAAGAATCGCTGCCAGCAATCAATTTTCTGCTGATCCGGTATCCCCGTATTCGACAGGAACAGGTTCGATAGCGGCTGCTCACCGTGCTCGTTCAGTGCATAGGAGGACCTGACCATGCTGTGACCAAACCTGAAAGCGGCGCGGGAGAACACTGCGGGCATGCTCCCCGTATCAAGTCGCAGAAACCGGGAAGTCGCTGCCTGCTTAAAATAGAGATCGTAAACCGCTGGCGCCAGGATCTGCGGCAGGTAATCATGAATGATGACAGCCTGGAAAAGCTGCACCACCCTGTCCCTTGCCTCATCAAAGGTGAAATGCTCACAGGTCACCAACAGGTTGTGGATCCGCTGCCATAACAGGTGCAGCTGGGCCACAATCACATTCTCGTCATTCCTGGGTTCGGGTATCCGGGCAATACCATCCCGACGCAGCAGATCAAGCCGGTCATCCTGGATCAGGAAACAATCTCCATTCACAGGCGCGGTATGACCGTCTCCATAAAGACTGTCCAGGTTCAGGCTGGAAGTCACTGTCCTGGGATGGTCCGAAGCGGCGGGTGCCACGATGTCATGGGAGATCATCTGCCCCAGGTAGGTATAGCCGGCATCAATATGACCACCATGCGCGGGGCTGCTCATGGCTCGAGCCAGTTCCTCAATGCTGAAGGTCGCTACCATGTTGTCCCGGTTCCCTCGACTTCCCAACCACTATAACGCAGGGTGCGGTCATGTTGGCATCTCTCTCATCTGATGGAGCAGTTCGTCTGAAAATCCGCAGATTCCTCGAAACAACGGGAGAATCGCCCGCGCAACCGCACTGTATGCATCAGGGGTATGACGTTGCTGGATTTTGCTATAGTTACGCGATCAGCAAGGCGATCATGCTATGGCAGTAGGCGAAAGAGCGAAGGACAGCTCATCGGATGAGAATCTTGTCAGAAGAATCCGTGCCGGTGACCGGGACGCCGAGAGGGAACTGGTCGATACCTACTACCGGGGAATTCTCATGATTCTCCGGCAAAGGACCAGAGATATGGCCAGGGCCGAGGACCTGGCACAGGAAACCATCATGACCGTGCTCACGAGGCTGAGAACAGAAGGTATTGATCACCCTCAATACCTCAGGCGATACATACAGCAGACCGCGAAATTCCTGTTTATCGGCTGGACCCGGAAAGCCGCAAACAGCCTGGACCACGTTGAATACGCGGATGATCTTTCCACAGATATGCCCGGTCTGGACGAAACCATCGCGATAAGCCGCACCCGGACGGCTGTCCGGCGACTGATCAAAGAACTACGGACTGAACGGGATCGGGAGATCCTGCGAGTTATTGTCAAATCTGGTGTCTGACGACTTGATCATGCGGCGGCCTTGTCGTCCTCAGTCACTTCG
>JAQCAK010000034.1 GCA_027621895.1 Pseudomonadota bacterium
ACCTGACGACAGCCACCAACTCGCTACCCTGTGTGGTCCGTTCGACGCGCATCTGAAACAGATCGAGCGGCGAATGGGAATTACGATCAACAATCGCGGAAACGACTTCGAGTTGATCGGCGACCAGACCCTGGTTCGCGCGGCGGGGGAACTCCTGAACCAGCTCTATCGCGAGGTCAACAGCGGTACCCGCTTAACCGCCGAGGTCGTTCACCTGTTCCTGCAGGAGTCGGGCGTGGAAGCGCTGCTTGAAGAAGAGCAGCAGAACGACCAGGACCTGATCCTGACGCGTAAAAAGAGCATCAAGCCCAGGGGTGGCAATCAGGTGGCCTATGTCAGGGCCATCCGGGAAAATGACGTTAACTTCGGTATCGGCCCTGCCGGCACCGGGAAGACATACCTGGCTGTTGCCTGTGCCGTCGAAGCACTTGAACAGGAAAGAATCCGTCGCATACTGCTGGTCCGCCCCGCGGTTGAAGCCGGTGAAAAGCTGGGTTTCCTGCCGGGCGATCTGGCACAGAAAATCGATCCGTACCTGCGGCCCCTCTATGATGCGCTCTATGAACTGCTGGGCTTTGAACGTGTTGAGAAGCTCATTGAACGCAACGTTATCGAAGTGGCACCCCTGGCATTCATGCGAGGCCGCACCCTGAATGATGCATTCATCATCCTGGACGAAAGCCAGAACACGACGGCAGAGCAGATGAAGATGTTTCTGACTCGAATAGGCTTTGGGTCGACAGTTGTTGTGACGGGGGATATTACCCAGATAGATCTGCCAACCAAAACCCAGTCAGGGCTGAAACACGTCCTGAATATCCTCGGAGAAGTCAAAGGCATATCATTCACCCACTTTGGCGTTAAAGACGTGGTTCGACATCCGCTGGTTCAGCGTATCGTTGAAGCTTATGGCAAGTATGAATCTGATAACGAGTGAGTCGCCGGTGAGTGAACCCCCGAACGGAGTGGGAGAAACCCCGGAGTCACTGGACAGTGCTTACCGGGTAGACGTTTCATCCTCCGATGATGCCGTTGCGGAAGAGCCGGACCCCCGGCAGATACAGGCCTGGCTGGGCTCTGCCATGGAGCAGCTGTCGCTGCCTCCGTCGGCGATATCCGTCCATCTCGTCTTCCCCGGTGAAATTCGCGATCTCAATAACCAGTACCGACAGGTGGATCGTGCCACCAACGTCCTGACCTTCGACGCTGATGCAATGGCAGATGAGCAGGTGCGCTTTCTCGGAGACATTGTGATCTGCAACCAGGTGGTGCGTGGGGAAAGCGTCGCCTACAGGAAGTCCTTCGAAGCGCGATTCGCGCATATGCTGATTCACGGGCTCCTGCACCTGCTCGGATTCGACCATGAAAGCGAAGCAGAGCGAGAGCAGATGGAATCCACCGAGTGTGAGCTGATGGCTTTCATTGGCTTTGCTGACCCTTATGACCTTAATGACTGAAACGGAAACCAGAGATAAAAGATGAGTGAGCAGGACAACCAGGATTCCAGATCATGGCTGGAGAAGCTGTCTTCAGCCCTGACAGGTGAACCAAGTTCCAGAGAAGATTTGCTGGAACTGCTTCGCGCAGCGGAGCAGCGTAACCTGCTGGACGGAGAGGCGCTGTCAATCATAGAAGGCGCCCTGGCAGTATCAGATATGCAGGTTCGGGAAATCATGATTCCCCGATCACAGGTGGTTTTTGTAAAGATCGACGAAGAGCCTGCCGAGTTCCTTCCTGTAGTCATCGGCAGTGGCCACTCGCGGTTCCCGGTCATCGGTGAAAATGGCAATGAGGTGATCGGGATTCTCCTGGCGAAAGACCTGCTGCCTCTCGCTTTGAAAGATCGCAAACAGAAATTCAACCTGCGGGACAACCTGCGACCCGGCGCAGGGATCCCGGAGAGCAAGCGGCTTGATGTGCTGTTGCAGGAGTTCCGGTCGACCCGAAATCACCTTGCGGTTGTTTACGATGAATATGGCGGGATCAGTGGCATTGTGACGATCGAGGATGTCCTCGAGCAGATTGTGGGAGACATCGAAGACGAGTACGACTTTGAAGCAGAAGGCGCGATCAACCAGCATGCCAATGGCGAATACATCATCAAGGCGCTGACGCCCATTGAGGATTTCAATGAGCATTTTGGCACCGAGTTCAGCGCTGAAGATTTCGACACCATCGGCGGCCTGGTCACCAACTGCTTCGGTCACCTGCCGAAGCGGGACGAGGAACTTGAAATAGAAGGCTATACCTTCAAGGTGCTGAATGCCGACGGCCGCCGGGTACACCTGCTTCAGCTGATTCCGCCCGGTTAGCAGTCTTGCAGGCTCATAACGTGTTTGAGCCAGCGGACATCACCCGGGATGTCCTGTCACTGCTCAGTGGCATCCTCTTCCCCCTGGCGCTTGCGCCCTTTGATTTCTGGCCGCTGGCCCTGCTGGTGCCCGGCGTTCTGCTGGCCTGCACGCGGACAGGATCAGTACGCAGGACGGTCGGGCGCTTCTATCTGTTCAACCTGGGCCTTTATGGAGCCGGCGCTTCCTGGATTTATGTCTCTGTCCACGAGTACGGGGGTGCTCCGGCCCTGCTCGCGGGATCACTGGTTGCCCTGCTGGTACTGGCATTCTCACTGACTTCTCTGCCCCAGGCCCTGCTTTTTGCCCGCTATTGCCGCTCCAGTGCAATCACGCTGGTTGCAGGCTTCTCCGGATTGTGGGTTCTCGGCGAGTGTTTCAAGGCCTGGATATTCACCGGTTTTCCCTGGCTCTTCCTCGGATACGGATTGACGGAAACCGGGTTTGCGAATCTTGCACCGGTCACGGGCATCTACGGTCTGAGTCTGGTGGCCGTGTTGATGTCCTGTGCCCTGGTGACCGGTGTGCTGGACCGGGCGCCGGCCTGGTGGCTGCTGCCAGTTGCCCTGTTGCCCCTGTTGCTGCTCGAACCCGACAGGTGGACCCGTGAAAGAGACAGCATCACCGTCTCACTGGTGCAGGGCAACGTGGATCAGCACGTCAAATGGCACAAGTCGAGTCGCCAGCCGATAGTGGATCTCTATGTGAGTGAATCATCCACCGAGTGGGGACGTGACCTGGTGGTCTGGCCTGAGGCAGCCATCACCTACTTCAGGGAACAGGCACCCCTGTTGCTGGAGCAGCTGGGTCAACGTGCCCGATCCGCTGGCAGCACGTTGGTCCTGGGGATACCGGACCGCGATGCTGCAGGCGGCTTCCAGAACACGGTACTGGCCATTGGGACCGGCCATGGTCAGTACATCAAGCGGCGACTGGTGCCGTTTGGTGAATATGTACCCCTCGAGGACTATCTCAGGGGGATTGTTCAGGTGCTGGATCTGCCCATGTCCCGAAATCGTCCTGGACCACCGGTCCAGGTGCCGCTGAAGGCAGGCGATCTCGTCGTATCAACCTCTATCTGCTACGAGGTCATCTACCCGGAACTGGTGCGCAGCGCGGCGGCGGACCCGGACCTGCTGCTGACGGTCAGCAATGATACCTGGTTCGGCGCCTCGATCGGCCCCTGGCAGCATCTGCAGATGGCACGTATGCGAGCCCTTGAAAACGGCCGCGGTATGGCCCGCGCCACCAGCAATGGAATAACCGCACTGATTGACCACCGTGGGCAGATCACAGCTGTGCTGCCACAGTTTGAGCGTGGCGTGCTGCGTGGCGAACTTTCTGTCAGAACCGGGCAGACACCTTTCCATCGGCTGGGTTCCCTGCCGGTCCTGTTGATGGCATTGCTGCTGGTTCTGCTGCCGATCGCTGCTCCCGCGTTGTGGCGGTACTTTCGACCCATGAGGTAGAATGGCGGCCTTTTCCAGACCCCCTGAGAATTCGATGAGCGAGCAGCCCTACCGTCACGAGACCGTTGAACGTGAAGTCCAGCAATACTGGTCTGATAATCGCAGCTTTGAGGTCACCGAGAACAGTGATCGACCGAAATTCTACTGCCTGTCGATGTTTCCCTATCCGAGCGGGCAGCTGCACATGGGGCATGTCAGGAACTATACCCTGGGTGATGTCATAGGCCGTTTTCAAAGACTGTGCGGGCGCAATGTCCTGCAGCCGATTGGCTGGGATGCCTTCGGGCTGCCAGCGGAGAACGCCGCGATCAAGCGCAACATCCCGCCTGCCGAATGGACCTACCACAACATCGAGTACATGAAGGGGCAGATGAAGGCACTCGGATTCGCCTTCGACTGGAGTCGAGAGTTCGCGACCTGCGATCCGGATTACTATCGCTGGGAGCAGTGGTTTTTTACCCGACTGTTCCGCAAGGGCCTCGTTTACAAGAAGGCTGCGTGGGTTAACTGGGATCCGGTAGACCAGACGGTACTCGCCAACGAGCAGGTCATTGATGGCCGTGGCTGGCGTTCTGATGCACCGGTTGAGCGCCGGGAGCTTTCCCAGTGGTTCGTGAAGATCACGGACTATGCGGAGGAGCTGCTTGGTGGCCTCGACGGCCTGGATGGCTGGCCCGAGAAAATCAAAACCATGCAGCGGAACTGGATAGGCCGCTCCGAGGGTGTGGAGATTACCTTCCCCCTGCCCAGGGATGCGGTAGCAGACCAGGAAGCCATTACGGTTTATACAACCCGGCCGGATACGCTGATGGGTGTGACCTACCTGGCGGTCGCGGCTCAGCACCCGGTGGCTCGTGCGGCTGCCGGGTCCAATCCGCAACTCGCCGCGTTTTTGGAGAAATGTAACCAGGTCAAGGTGGCGGAAGCCGATATGGCCAGGCTGGAAAAGGAAGGCATGTCCACCGGCCTGGAGGTGATTCACCCGCTGTCCGGCGAAAGGGTGCCTGTCTGGGTGGCGAATTTCGTCTTGATGGAATACGGCTCTGGCGCGGTGATGTCCGTGCCAGGCCATGATCAGCGTGACTGGGAGTTTGCCCGGAAGTATGACCTGCCCATTGTCCAGGTTATTGCGCCGGCGGCAGGCAGCGACTCAACCTGTGATTTGGCTGACTCGGCCTTCACGGAGCGCGGGGTCCTGGTGAATTCCGGAGACTTTGACGGCAAGACCTTCCAGGCGGCGTTTGATGCGATTGCTGATGCGCTGGTGGAAAAAGGCCTGGGTGAAAGGCAGGTCAATTACCGGCTGCGGGACTGGGGGGTCTCCCGGCAGCGCTACTGGGGATGCCCGATACCGATTATCAACTGCGGGAAATGTGGTGCGGTGCCGGTCCCCGATGAAGATCTGCCGGTGGTACTCCCTGAGGATGTCGAGTTCGAAGGCGTGCAGTCTCCAATCAAGCAGATGAAATCCTGGTACGAGACCCGTTGTCCTGTCTGCGACGGTCCTGCAGAGCGGGAAACAGATACCTTTGATACCTTCATGGAGTCATCCTGGTATTACGCGCGGTTCGCCAGTCATAACACCCATGATGCGATGCTGGATGAACGTGCAAAGTACTGGACCTCTGTTGATCACTATGTCGGTGGTGAGGAGCACGCGATCCTCCATCTGCTTTACGCGCGCTTCTTCCACAAGGTGATGCGTGATGAAGGACTGCTGGAAACCGATGAGCCTTTCGAGAAGCTGCTGGCGCTGGGCATGGTCCTGCAGAACGGCAAGAAAATGTCGAAGTCAGCGGGCGATGCCGGTGACCCGCAGCATTTGATGGATACCCACGGGTCTGATGCTGTACGCATGGCCATGATGTTTGCCGCGCCGCCGGATCAGGCGTTTGAATGGTCGGAGAACGGCGTTGAATCTGCGAACCGCTGGTTACGAACCCGTCTCTGGAATTCGGTGGTAGATCATGTGGCTGCTGGCGCAACGGAACCTCTGGATGCCAGCCGGCTGACCGACACCCAGCGAGATCTTCGACGCCTGACCCATGAAACACTGGCGAAATGCCAGGATGACTATGCCCGTCGCCTGGCGTTCAATACGGTGGTTGCTGCGGTGATGTCCCTGATGAACGAGGTCAGCCGGTTCGAAGACAATTCGCCGCAGGGCCGGGCCGTTGTGGGTGAGGCTCTCACCGCAGCTGTGATGATCATGTCTCCGATTACGCCGCACATCTGTCATGTTCTCTGGGAAAAGCTGGGTCTGGGTGCGATCGAAGAGGCGCAGTGGATGCCCGTCGATGAAGATGCCCTGCAAAAAACCGTGGTGGAACTGATTGTGCAGGTAAACGGCAAGCTGCGGGCACGTATCGAGCTGCCCCCCGGCACGCCGGAAGAAGAGGTTGTCGCTGCCGCCCGGGAGCAGGAGAATGTTGAGAAATACCTGGTGGACACGACCATCCGGAAGATTATCCATGTACCAGACAAGATCCTGAATTTTGTTGTTTCATAAACCTATCGCTGTTCTGCTGGCCACCCTGCTGCTGGCGGTTTCGGGTTGTGGCTTCCAGCTGCGTGACACGGGGATGTCCTCTGTGCAATCGCTGCGGCTGGTTTCCTCTGCCGGTCTGGGGTCCACCCGCAGCACGATTGAAGAACGGCTGTCCATCGCGGGCGTGAGCGTCGGTGAATCCGGTCCGGTGGTCACGCTGCTGGATGAGCGCAGCAGCCGTCGACCTGTTTCGACTTCGTCGGCGGTTGATGCCGCGCAATATGAAATCCGGTTGGAAGTGGATGTGCAGATAGAGCGGGATGGCGATCAGGGTTCCCCGACAACACTGCTGGCCGAGCGAATCTATTCGGTGGACGCGGTTAACCTGATGGGTAGTTATGAAGAGCAGAGCCTGCTGATGACTGAAATGCGTGAAGATATTGCCCGTCAGCTCATGCGCCTGCTGGAAGCTACCCTGTGACCGGTGATGGTCTACTGAACTCACAAAGACGCTAGTGCCTCATGAAAGTCTATCCTGACAAGCTGGCCAGTCACCTGAAGAACACTACCGCACCTGTTTACATTGTCAGTGGTGACGAACCGCTGCTGGTGCAGGAAGTGTGCGACCAGGTTCGCAGTGCCCTGCGCGAGAAAGGGTTCAGTGAACGTGACCTGTATCACGCAGAGAACAACTTTGACTGGACCGAACTGCTGCAGAGTGCCGGCAGTATGTCGCTGTTTGCCGACCAGAAACTGATCGAGGTCAGGATGCCTGGCGGCAAGCCTGGCGACGCGGGTTCCAGGGTGTTGCAGGAACTCTGTGGTCAGCTTGATGCTGAAACCGTGTTGCTGCTGGTGCTGCCCAGGGTAGACCAGCGAACCCAGAAGACAAAATGGTTCAGCAGTCTGGAATCCGCGGGGATCCTCGTGCAGGTGTGGCCCATCGAGGGCCGGGAATTACCCAGGTGGCTGTACAGCCGCTTCAGTCAGGCGGGACTCACCGCATCCAACGAAGCTGTCATGGCCATGGCCGGACGTATCGAGGGTAATCTGCTCGCAGCTGTCCAGGAAATTGAGCGCATCCGGTTGACAGCAGTGGATGGCAAGGTGGACGTTGACGACGTGCGAGAAGGGGTGGCAGACAACGCCCGGTACGATGTGTTCAAGTTAATCGATACGGCCCTGGCTGGCCAGGCGGCCAGGGCCGTGCGCATGTGCAATGGCCTCAGGGCAGAAGGTATTGAAGTGCTGTTCCTGGTCAACATGTTCTGTCGCGAACTTCGCGAGCTTGCCCGGATGAAACACGACATCGCCAATGGGGGTTCTCTGGACCAGGTGCTGAAGAAAGGCCGTGTCTGGGACAAGCGGAAGGCTCCGGTAACCCGTTGCCTGGAGCGGCACGACGCTGCAACGTTGCAGGCGCTGACCATCGAAGCCGGGCGGATCGATCGCATGGTCAAGGGCATCGAGGTTGGCGATCCCTGGCGTGCACTGCAGAACCTGGTGCTGGGCGTTTCCGGTTCGCTGGTACTGCCTGTTTAGTTCACCGTGGTTACGGCCTCTTCTCCGCGCCGGATCAGGGTCAGGCTTGTGCCATCAGTCGCAAGTTCTGTCACCGAGGTATTGTCCGGGCGGAAGACCGTGACTCTCTGGTCTCCCTCTGCGCTGGCAACCGCTACATTGATGGCAACGAAATGGGAAAAGATCACGCAGTCGACGGGCTGGGAGATCAGGCAGTCCACCAGGTCACTTCGCCATTGCAACAGCTCCGGGGCCTGATCCGGCCACACGCCAGTCATGACGGAGTGCAACCAGGCGCCCCGTTCATCCAGCCCGAGGCCGGGCGAGGGAATCTCGCTGACCCTGGGTTCCAGTGCGATCTCACCACCCTGGTGGGCCCGAAGCGGTTCAGCGGTCTCCCGGGCCCGACGCAGCGGGCTGGACAGGATCGCCAGCGGCAGTTCTGTTTTCAGCCGCTGCGCCCCATCTTCTGCCTGCTTCCGGCCCAGGTCGTTCAGGCCGGGATCAAGGTCATCGGTAAAAGAGGCTGCCGCCTGACCATGTCTTACCAGCAATATCCTTGTCATCGGCGCTTATCCAATTCCTGTTCAGAGTCCCGTCCTGAATAGCATTTTCCCTGCATAAAAGCTATCCTTGGCCCCCCGCGCAGTCTCGATGTTTTCCCCTCGTTGGTTGATCGATTCGAACCGCTTTCTGTTCACGATTGGCTTCTCGATGGCGGGCCTTCTTTGGCCAAAGTGAGTTTGGCCAAAAAGCGGCCGGAACTATCGGAGCGGTGCGCTGTAAGCATTCAGTAACAGGTAGAGCAGTCATGGCAGAAAAAAAAGGTGCCCTGGAAGGTAATGGGATTCCCGATACCCAGGTAGATGTGCGAGAGGCTTTCGGGCTGGATATTGATCTCAAGGTGCCGGCTTTCTCCGTCACCTCTGAGCATGTACCGGCGATAGATCCCAGCTATCTCTTCAACCGCGAAACGACCCTGGCAATTCTTGCCGGTTTTGCCCACAACCGTCGTTGCATGATCCAGGGCTATCACGGCACCGGTAAATCAACTCACGTCGAGCAGGTCGCTGCACGGCTTAACTGGCCCTGTATCCGTATCAACCTGGACAGCCACGTCAGTCGTATTGATCTCGTGGGCAAGGATGCGATTGTCCTGCAGGATGGCCAGCAGGTGACCGAGTTTCGCGAAGGTCTGCTGCCCTGGGCTCTGCAACGCTCGGTCGCTCTGGTTTTTGATGAATACGATGCCGGCCGACCGGATGTGATGTTCGTCATTCAGCGGGTCCTGGAAGTTGAAGGCAAGCTGACACTGCTCGATCAGAGCCGGGTGATCAGTCCGCACCCGTCTTTCCGTCTGTTTGCGACCACGAACACTATTGGATTGGGTGACCCAACAGGCCTGTATCATGGTACCCAGCAGATCAACCAGGGTCAGATGGACCGCTGGAATATCGTCACAACGCTGAACTACCTGGATCGGGAAAAAGAAACCGACATCATCCAGGGCAAACTGCCGGAACTTGATCGAAAGATGGTCGCCAACATGGTGTCCGTCGCCAACCTGACCCGACAGGGATTCATGAATGGTGATATCTCGATTGTCATGTCTCCCCGCACGGTGATCATGTGGGCGGAGAACGCCCGGATTTTTGGAGACTTCGGTTTCGCCTTCAGGCTGACCTTCCTGAACAAGTGCGATGAAACGGAACGAGCGATCGTGGCTGAGTACTACCAGCGCTGCATGGGTGAGGAATTGCCGGAATCCAGTGCCAGCGTTGTGCTGGCCTGAGGATAGCCCAAGATGAACCCTGATGACTCCACGGAGTTATTCAAGCAGGCGGTAACGTCCACCATGCGTGCCATCTCCGGCAACGAGGAACTGGTGGTGACCTTTGGTCGGGGTAAGCCCTACCTGCAGGGTAATCGCGCACGGGTGCCCATGCCCGAGGAAGGGCTGACCGAGGCCCAGCTGGCAGCACTGCGTGGCACGGCGGACCGGTTTGCCCTGCGAACCCGCTTTCACGATGACACCATCCACAGGCGTACCCGCCCGCTGACAGGCATTGCCCAGGAAGTGTACGACAGCGTCGAAGAGGCTCGCCTGGCCTGCATCGGCACTTACCTCATGAAGGGAGTCGGTGAAAACCTGCAGGCGCAATACAGCGAGCACTGTGCGAATCGCGGATACCAGCAGATTGAACACCAGAGCCAGGCCCCCCTGGGCGAAGCGCTGGGCATGCTGATCCGGGAGAAGGTCACAGGCAATCCGGCACCGGAAGGTGGCGGGAATGTGCTGGAACTGTGGCGTGATCATCTTGAGCACAGCCTGGGTGAGGATCTTGCTGGCCTCGAGGACCTGATGTTTGACCAGGAAGCTTTCTCGGCCCTGGCCCAGCGAATGATTGCCGACCTGGGTTTATCGGAAGACTATGGTGAAGATCAGTCCGACGGTGAACCCGAGGACCAGAATGACCAGGAAGAAGAGCTGCAGTCCGAGGCCGGTGACGAGTCTACCGAGCAGGATATGGGCGGTGAGTCTGACCTGTCGGATGCCATTGACGGTGACGTGCCCGTTGATATGGACGCC
>JAQCAK010000035.1 GCA_027621895.1 Pseudomonadota bacterium
CGATACACCGGCAGTGTGTCAGGGCCGCAACTGGCACCTCCCAGGCCTCTCTGGGCAGCATCCAGGCAAACATAGGTCTCGCTCCGCGGGCTGACCTCGTAGGTGTGCCAGGCCCCTGTCAGTATCTCGTGAGGATAGTGGCTGGCGGAGGCTTCAAGCAGTTGCTCGCTGTCGAACACCAGCCGTCCGGCATCGTCCGCAACAGCGATCCAGCGTACATCAGTCAGGTTGCCATGTTCCTGCGGCAGTATGTAGGGCACATACTGGTCGGTGACACTGGCACGGTGATGTCGTAACTGACCGGACTGTTTTCGGTCGCTGTAGGTTTCGTGGGGTCCCCTCCCATACCAGTCCAGCTGTTCAAACCCTGCCGGCAGACACCAGCGAACCCCCACTCTTGGCAGGTCCCGAATGCGCCTGGGGATCCGGTACCGATGTCGGATGGAGACCTGTTCCCGGCTGAAGCTGAACCAGGTCCTGAAAGCGATACTGCCCATTGGCGTCTCGCTGGTGGCGTCCACCATGATGTCCGTGCCGGATATGCCCGGCTTCAGGCGATACTGCCATGTCAGCTGATCCAGGCCGCTGGCCCGCCAGATACCGAGTGCCTTATGGTCCTGGCCTGACCAGCCCTTAATACCATCGTTGTCCGTGGGCGCTCGCCAGAGATTCGGTACGAGAGGTGACTCGATGGTCGTACCATGCAGGTCCCAGGCCGCCAGCTGCTGGTCTTCGAAGATAAAAATGCCGCAGTCATTCTCGATTTTGTTTTTCTGCCTGGCTGTAGCCGGCCCTCGCCGCCGGGGACGATGCGGTTGGTACGTGCCACCAAGCGCAATCTGATCCCAGGCTACGAGATGCCCCTTCTCTGCCCAGGGTTGCGTTTCGAGCAGCCTGAACTCAAATATCACCGAGGTTTCAACGCGCTGCCTGCGTGGGCCCGTATCGAGGCTGAACGTTTCCTGGTAACCCGGGGGCGTGCGGAAACGGGGCAGGTGGCCCTGGCGGATGGTTTCACCGTTCTGCAACAGTGACCAGGAAACGGCATACCTGCCGAGGTCGACGAAGTCATGCTTGTTTGTGACCTCGTAAGTGTCGCCCCTGATGTGTCTGACGGTCACCGGCTGGATGACTTTCTTGTACTCGATCAGTGAGGAATGGGGGGTGCGGTCAGGCCAGCAGAGCCCATCACAGACGAAATTCAGATCATGCCGGTCCTCGCCGAAATCACCGCCGTAGGCCCAGTAGGGAATACCATTGGCTTCTGCCCGCAGGCCATGATCAACCCATTCCCAGATAAAGCCGCCCTGCAGACCGTGCCAGGTTTCGACAGCGTTCCAGTACTCGGCGAGATTGCCGCAGCTGTTGCCCATCGCATGGGCGAATTCACACATGATCAGGGGCCGTGGATCGTCTGACGTGCTGGCATGACGAACAATGTCTTCAACGGAAGGGTACATGGGACAGATCAGGTCTGTGCCGTGGCGATTGTCATTCCATTGATCCCTGACGCCCTGCTCACAGATCGCGGGTTCATTGTGCACGGGTCTTGACGGGTCATATTCACGTATCCAGGCAGTCATGGCCATGTGATTGGGACCAAAACCGGTCTCATTGCCGACGCTCCAGGCGATAATGCAGGGATGGTTTTTGTCCCGCTCAACCATACGCAGACCCCTGGCCAGGAACTGGCTGGCCCAGAACGGATCCTGCCCGAGCTGCGCGTAGTGATGGTGGGCTTCCAGGTTAGCCTCGTCGATGACGTACATGCCGAGTTCATCGCACAGCTGATAGAACACGGGGTCATTGGGGTAGTGACTTGTTCGGATCGCATTGATGTTGTGCTGTTTCATGACCAGGATATCCTGGCGAATCCGTTCGCGACTCATCACCTTGCCGGTCACATCGTCATGGTCGTGCCGGTTGACACCGCGAATCAACACGGCAACGTTGTTGACCAGCAGTTCACGATCCCTGATCCGGATATCGCGGAAGCCGATCGCCAGCGAGATCTGTTGCAGCACACGGCCCTGATCGTCCGTCAAGGTGACCTGCAGCCGGTACAGCACGGGTGTCTCCGCTGACCAGGGCGTGACCTTTCGGGGCCTGCTTTCAATCTCCAGTGAAGGTCCTTTGCCGGTGACGGCCTGGAAGTTTGTTTTCTCGACGCTGGCCTGCAGGGGTGCAGCGAAAACGCGACGTCCCTTCGGATCAAGAAGCTGCAGTTCCACCCGGTGGCCCAGGGTGTTGCGATTCTCGTCACCGAGGCGGATGGTCGCCCGGAGCTGGCCTTCTGCCGTGCAGGGGTCGTAGCCGGGCCTGACGAAAATGTCGCGGATGTAGACCCTCGGCGTCCGGTACAGGTAGACCTCCCGATGAATGCCGGCGTGCCACCACTGGTCCTGGTCTTCCAGATAGCTCGCATCAGAGAACCGCAGGACTTTCAGCTGAAGCTGATTGGTACCGGCGACCAGGCAGGGAGTCAGATCGAACTCGCTCGGCAGCCTCGAGTCCTTCGAAAACCCAACCTCCTGGCCGTTGCAGTAGAGGTAGTAGCAGCTTTCGACGCCGCCGATGTGCAGGACGACCCGCTCTTTCAGCCAGGCCGGCTTGATTGAAAACTCCCGCCGGTACAGGGCGGCAGGGTTCGTCGCGGGCATCCACGGAGGCTCATTGCGGAAAGGCATCAATACGTTCGTATAGATAGGCCGGTCCTCGGGGACTCGCTCGTCCATGGTCCAGAGACCGGGGACAGAAACCTCAATCCAGCCGTTGTCAGGGATGGCGCTGCTGTCTTCGGGAACAAGGTCCGGATGGCTGAACCGGGCAAACGCCCAGGTACCTTCGAGTCGAAGAACATCCCCGGCGGGCAGATCAAAAGACGACCTCGCCGGTAAACGGCCATAACCGGTGACTTCAGGGTTTTCCCAGTGCTTGTGCATGACTCTCCTGCATCACCTGTTCACTGTCCCGGACCTGCAGGTGAAAAGATTGATGGGGTCGGCCATCGCCAGGATCATGATTGCCGCTGCGGGCGTCATCCCGCATCCAGATTCATTATGAGTATAGCGATTCGCTCCCTCGCGCTCGATAGTCTGCAACGTTTGTTGCAGGTACGTTTGTTACAGGTATCTTTGGGTTAGATAGCTGGATGCAGGGGACGGTTCAGTCCAGGTACTTGTAGGCTGGCACGTTGTACAGCACCAGTACCAGCAGGATCAGGCCAACGGCAGAGACACCGACCGCCCACTGTGGGCCGAACAGGTCTGCCATGATGCTGATGGGATAAACGGAAATCGAGAGCACCGACATCTCCAGCATGTAGATGCTCATGACACGACCGCGGAACTCGTCGCCCACATAGGACTGTATCAGGACGTTGGACAATGACATCCGGGCGGCCTGGCCCAGCCCGACAAATGTCAGCAGCAGAACGGAAAGCCAGTAGTTTGTCGATAGCGCAAAACCCAGCAGCGCCACGCCCATGATGAAACCGCCGTACAGAAGAATCCGGGCGCGTCGCCGATTCGGCAGTGAAGCGATCAGCAGGGAGCCTGCCAGTGAACCCACTCCTGAAATAGAGATCAGCAGACCCAGCTGGTCGGGTCCTGCACCCAGGACGTCCTTGGCGAAACCGGGCAGGAGCATGAAGTAGGTCAGGCTGAAAAAAACCATCAGGAAATTGCACCCCAGCAGCATGAAAATGACGGGTGTCTGCAATACGTAGCGAAAACCATGGCCCAGTTCGACAAGAAAGGGGCCGTGTACCTCGCTGCTGGCAGGGTTGTCGCTGACGCGGACCTTGAACAGGGCAATAACCGCAAACAGGTATAGACCTGACATCACCAGGTAAACCCACTTGGCTGGATCAATATAGCCATGTCCACCGCCCAGCGCTGCGACCAGCCCGCCAGCCAGTCCGGGCAGGAGCAGCCTGGCTGTGTTCATGCCGGAAGTATTCAAGGCAATGGCGTTGGTCAGCAGGTCAAGTCCCACCACATCCTTGGTGAGCGCCTGCCTGGATGGCATCATGGCGTTCATGACCAGACCCTGCAGTACCGAGGCAGCCAGCAGATGTTCAAACAGCAGCGAGCCTTCCGCAATGAGCCAGGCAATCCAAAGTGTCACCAGCATGTTGCAGATGCCCGCGGCCTGTATGACGTGGGTCTTTTGACGGACCCTGTCTGCGACGACACCGCCCAGCGGCGCTGCCAGCAAACCAACAAGCCCACCGGCCGCCGTCATCCAACCGAGCTTTTCGTAGCTCCCCGTGATTTCGAAAACCAGCCAGCCTCGAATGAACATCTGGATATTCATGGAAGCAAAGTTGCCGAATGTACTGGCGAAGAACCATCGGAAGTTGCGTATTGCAAAGGCTTTGAAAGTACTGTGCCATCGACCCTGCTGGCGTAGCCCTGGGTCTGGTTGCTGGTTTACAGTACTCATGACGCGAGTATAAACCTTCTACCCAGGGGCAAAGGATCCATTGATATGATGAAGAAGCCGTCCAAAGTTGTTGTGGTGCTGCTCGACAGTCTTAATCGACACATGCTCGGTGCCTATGGCGGTCGGGAGTTCGAAACCCCGGCGCTGGACCGCCTGGCGGCCAGATCCCTGCGCTTCGAGAAACACTATACGGGCTCGTTGCCCTGTATGCCGGCGCGCCATGACATTCTTGTTGGCGCCATGGATTTTCTGTGGCGTCCCTGGGGCTCCATCGAGCTGTGGGAACGTCCCATTACGCATTACCTGCGCCTTGAGCAGATACCCACGATGCTGTTCAGCGATCATCCTCATCTGTTCGAAACCGGCGGAGAAAACTACCACACGGACTTTATGGCCTGGGAATACCTTCGGGGACATGAGGGTGACCCCTGGAAAACCCGCGCGGATCCCAGTTGGACCGGTACGCCGGCTCTGCCCGCTGCCCCCGGGGAACGAGGCGAGTATCCGTACAACCTGTCACGGACCTGGTTTCGTGAAGAGCTTGATTTTCCGGGTCCACGAACACTGAACTCAGCCGCCGACTGGTTATCCAGGCACGGGGATGCCCATGACAGTTTCCTCATGTTTGTCGACGAGTTCGATCCACATGAACCCTTCGATACACCCAGGCCCTGGGCGGGGATGTATGACCCCGACTGGCAGGAAGATCTGTTGATCTGGCCTCCCTATGCGGTGGGCGCTGTCGGGAAAGGGATCATTACCGAGCGTGAGGGCAGGCAGATCAGGGCCAACTATGGCGCCAAGCTGAGCATGATCGATCACTGGTTCGGTAAACTGCTGGACGTGATGGACCGGGATAACCGGTGGGACGACACGCTGCTGGTGTTGTGTACGGATCATGGTCATTACCTGGGTGAAAAGGATATCTGGGGTAAACCCAGGGTTCCCCAGTATGAGACCCTGGGACACACCCCGCTCATGATCGCCGCGCCAGGCGTCGAGCCCGGCGTCTGCAGCGCCCTGACCACGAACGTGGATATCAATGCGACACTCGCAGACCTGTTTGATGTTGAAGTCCAGTACCGCAGCCACGGTGTTTCCATGTTGCCACTGCTGGAAGACCCCGGCGCCAGCATTCGGGAATACGCGCTCGGTGGCATTTTTGGCCAGTGGGTGCAGGTAACCGATGGAACCACCAAGTACATGCGTGCCCCTGAGGGAAGCGGCTTCCCGCTTTCCATGTGGTCAAACAGGTGGTCGACCATGCCCGTCCATGCCATGCCCCGGCTTCGACTGCCGGACCCGGACAGCCGTGCATTCCTGGACAATATGCCGGGAACGGATATACCCGTGATCAGGCAACCTTTCCAGGCAGGGGACCTGCTGCCTTTCTGGTCGGTGGGTCCGGCCATCGGGGATCATCAGCTGTACTCACTGCCGGAGGATCCCCTGGAGGAAGTCAATCGGGTCGGGGATCCCCTGGAGGCACAGATGAAATCGCTGCTGCGGCACGCCCTGGCTGACGTCGAGGCCCCGGAAGAGCAGTTCCAGCGACTGGGGCTCAGCTGACCGATAGCTGGTCGCGTGAAGATTCTGCTGCCGGGGCTTTTACCGCTTCACATCGATGACCCTGACCCTGACATTGTCGATGGTGTCGGATGCCGAGAGCGGCCAGCCCGGATATAAACCGCGGCTGGCACCGGCTTCCAGGGCACCTGTACGCAGCTGCCTGCGGACAGGCTCACCATTGATGGTCGCTTCGAAGTCAACCAGCGCGCTGCTGATCCGCAGGCCGGAACGGTTGGTAATCTGGCTGTAGAACTGGCCTTTGCGAAGACTCGACTGCGCCTCGAAGTACTTGTCAGGGTTATCTTCCAGATCCAGGTTGATGTAGTTTTGCCGGGCGGCATCGGCCAGCGCGCCACCGGCACCGGCGACCTGGGCGAAATAGTTTTTGGCGCTGTCCCGGTCGCCTGCAAGCAGCGAAAGCTGCCCCAGTTCGTTGGTGGCCGTTGCCGTGGGTAACAGGCTGTTGCTGCGGGTCAGGTCTGATCTGGCGCTTTCGCGATCACCCACCCTGGAATACGACAGGCCCCTGCCCAGGTAGTAGTTATAGTATTCAGGATCGCGGGCCAGCGCCTCGGTGTAGTCGCTGATCGCGGCCTGATAGTTCTTCTTTGAAAGTTCGATACCCGCCTTCTGGCCATAAAACCGGGCTTCCCGGGGCTCGAGGGCAATAGCCTTGTTGATGCGGGACAGGGCAACATCGTATTCACCATCTGCCGCCAGGGTCCGGGCCTGATCGAATGCCCGATAGGCTTCTTCCCGGGAAGCCAGGTATCGCAGCTGCTGCTGATAGGGCTCTCTGCCCAGGACAAGATCCCCCGTGTGTGCGGCCTTGAGTGCAGCGCTGGTCTCTGCGTTTTTCATGACGCGCTCCTCCGATGGCGGGTGGCTGGCAAACAGTCCCTCGAGCCAGCTGGAAGAGCGACCATTCTGCAGGGCAACGAATTTCTCCTGCAGGCAGCGTCGGGATCATAGCCGGCCCGGACCATGTAGGTCATGCCATAGTAGTCAGACTCCAGTTCCGCGCCACGACCGTATCGCTGGCTGAGCAGTTGTGCGCCGATGGAAGCGCCGCCCATGATGTAGTTGCCGTACTCAGAATCGCTGGCGCTGATCGCGGTCAGCATAATGGCACCCTGCATCAGCATGTTCCGTTCCATGGACTGGGCACCGTGGCGGGCCGCGGCGTGGACGATCTCATGGCCCAGTACAGCAGCCAGTTCCGCCTCATTGTCCAGCTGTGTCAGCAGTCCGCGGTTAACGGCGATCTTGCCGCCGGGCAGTGCCCAGGCATTGGGTGTGGAATCGTTGATCACCACGAATTCGTAGGGAAGATCCCGATCACTCACCGCTGCGAGGCGATTGCCGACCTGTTGCACATATTCCGTCAGCGCAGCGTCGACCCTGTAGAGACCGCCCTGGGACTGCTGTGTGGGCGTATACTGCTGTTCACCAATGGCGATCTCCTGGTTCTCACTCACAAAGGAGAGTTCGCTCTTGCCGGTTACAGGATTAGTGGCACAGCCGGTGATACCGGTGAGAAGAGTCAACAGCAGCAGAAGAATCAGTCGGTTCATGAAGCAGGTTTCCGTTGAGCTGGGTTAGGAAGTCTGCAGGCAGGCAGACCGGGAGTAAAATCTGTCTCTTTGATACTGCTACAATGTATCAGTTTTGCGATAGAAATCATGTCCTTACTTACAATAGAGCAGATTCGTCAGGCCATCGGCAGACATTCGCCGGCACGCCATGAGATTACCGCGACCACGCGGCAGGCCGCTGTCGCTGTGGTTTTGAAGCCCGTGGACGACCATGCTGAAGTCCTTTTCATCCTGCGGGCCGAGAAGGATGGCGATCCCTGGTCGGGTCATATGGCGTTTCCGGGTGGCCACCGGGAACCGGAAGACCAGTCTCTCCGCCAGACTGCGGAGCGGGAAACGCTTGAGGAAATCGGGCTGGATCTCTCCCGTTCTGCTGAGTATATCGGTGAAATCGACATGGTCGTGGCCAATCCCCGGGGTCGAAACTTTGACATGGTGGTTTCTCCTTTCGTTTACGAATTGAAAGACCCGGCACCTGAATTTACGCTGAACTATGAAGTCGCCGATATCCTCTGGGGATCCCTGCGCGATATGCACACTGGCGACAATCATGGGATGAATGATTTCGTGATTGGTGGCCAGACCCAGTCCTTCCCGGGGTACGGCGTTGGAGACGAGGTGGTGTGGGGTCTGACTTACCGCATGCTGGAATACATGTTCACTGTTCTCGATCCGGACTGGACCTCACACTGAACCGGCTTCTCTGCCCAGGAGCCGTCATCTGAAGCCGGTTTTCCAGCAAGAAATCCGATCCACCATAGCTGTGCACCTGTCGGGTTTTTGCGTTATGTTGGTTGCCTGCTGTTCAGTTCAGGTTCAAAAAAATGTCCAAGAAGAAAGTGGCCGTACAATTACCCGCAGTCGCCCAGGAAGCACCGGTTGAAGAGCGCTACTCGCTGGAACTCGAGGCGCTTGCCGGCATCGCCGAGATTGTGGAGGTAGATGCCAGTTCCCCGGAAACTTTTGTAGCCGGTGTCCGTGATGCGGACGCGCTGATCACATCCTGGGGTATTCACATCAACAGCAAGGTCATCGCATCACTTGAGAAGTGTACTGTGATCGGTGTTGGCAGTGTTGGTGTGGATATGGTGGATGTCGACGCCGCGACGGCTGCCGGTATCGTGGTGACGAACGTACCGGACGTTTTCATTGAAGAAGTCGCTGACCATACGTTGATGCTGCTGCTCGCCTGCGCGCGGCGGGTCAAGCTCATGGACCGGATGGTTCGTGAAGGTGCCTGGTTCAAGGGGCGTCCTGTTCTGAACGAGATCCCCAGGCTCTGGGGTCAGACCCTGGGACTGATTTCCTTCGGCAACGTGGCAACGGCAGTGGCCCGTCGGGCAAAAGCTTTTGGCATGCACATCATTGCCTGCGACCCCTTTGTCACGGAGTTGAAGATGACCGCAGAAGGTGTGGAGCCCGTCTCCCTGGATGAACTGCTCGAGCGATCTGATTATCTCTCTGTCCATCCCGGGCTCAATGATTCCTCCCGTGGCATGCTGAGTGACGCGGAGTTCGCCAGAATGAAGAACACGGTCAGTATTATCAACTGCGGCCGGGGGCCAACAATTGATGAAGCCGCGCTGATTCGGGCCCTGCAGTCAGGGCAGGTCGCTGCCGCCGGTCTGGACGTCCTGGAGAAGGAACCTCCTGAACCGGATAACCCACTGCTGCACATGGACAATGTCATCCTGACACCCCATGCCGCATCTGCAACCACGCGCATGCGACCGGAAACCCGCCGTCGGGTAGGTCGCGAGGTCGCGCTGGTATTGCAGGGCAAGTGGCCCATGAGTTGTGTCAATCCGACCGTGCTGCCAAAGGTCGATCTGGAACGATGGCAGCCCTATCCCATGGACCGCGGTCCGAACCGTTAGAAGGAGTCACCACCATGCTCGTTGCGAACGCCATTGCGGAAATTCTGAAGCGAGAGAACGTCAAATTTATCATCGGTTATCCCGTTAACCCGATCATCGAGGCTGCAGCGGAGGCAGACATCCGCACGATCATCGTACGCCAGGAGCGGGTGGGCCTGCACATGGCGGATGCGGTCAGCCGCCTGAGTTCCGGTGATGATATTGGTGTTTTCGTGATGCAGCATGGACCTGGTGCTGAAAATGCCTTTGGCGGCGTGGCCCAGGCTTACAGCGAATCGGTACCTTTGCTGGTAATGCCGGCTGGTTATTCCAGGCGCCTGGCGAATTACTATCCCAACTTCAACTCCACCCTGAACATGAAGCACATCACCAAGTGGGCGGAACCTGTTTCCATGGGTCGTGCCCTGCCGGAGGTGATGCGACGCGCCTTCTCGCAGCTGCGTAACGGGCGTGGCGGACCGGTGCTGGTAGAAGTGCCGCTGGATGTATTCCGGGAAGAGGTGCCGGACGACTTCACCTATGAACCCAGCTTCAAATCACGAACAGCACCGGATCCTGAAGATGTCAGCCGGGCAGCGGCAGTGCTCGCAGCCGCGGAACGTCCGGTGATTTATGCAGGCCAGGGCGTTCACTATGCAAAGGCCTGGGATGAACTCAGGCAGCTGGCCGAGGCCTGGAACATTCCGGTGACAACCAGTCTCGAGGGCAAGAGCGCATTTCCTGAGAATCATCCCCTGTCGCTGGG
>JAQCAK010000036.1 GCA_027621895.1 Pseudomonadota bacterium
CGGTCAAACGATTTACCACAGAGGCCGGTGCGACATTGGCTTTTGGTCTGTACGTCACTTTACTGAACCTGGGATTTGCCGTGGGCGGCTGGATATTCGACTACGTCCGGGGCATCTACGGTGACTATTCAATTGTCACGACATTGCCGCTGGCGGGAGACGTGTCCGTCTATCAAGTCATTATTGCGGTTAGTTTCGGCATCACCATTATTCAGCTGATCGTCATCAACCTGTTGCGTGACAATGTCGAGATGACCGAGACAGGCATCCGGGTTTTGCCGGTGGCCGCGTCGCAAGTGCGCAGTTCGATAGGCGCAGTAAAGTCAGCGCTAAGCTCGGTGATCAGGGACACCGGTCAGCTGCTTGTCGATGTGATGAGTGAACGTCGTTTCTGGTGGTTTATCTCTGCACTCGCGATCACGGTCTTTATCAGAATCGCATCAATTCAGTTTTTGCTGACTTTTCCGACCTACGGTATTCGCTTCTTTGGTGACGGTGCCCAGGTCGGCAATCTCTATGGCGTGTTGAATCCACTGGTTATCGTTTTCCTGACGCCTTTGTTTGCGATCCTGACAGTGAACTTTCGCAGCTACATAATGTTGCTCGTTGGCAGCGCAATTTCGGCCGCATCGATCTGGATCGCGACCCTGTCGCCAGAGACGTTTGCGCCATTGGTGGACACAGGGTTCGGTGAACTTGTCTTTGAGCGCTGGTTGTCCCTGCCTGCCAGTGAGTGGCATCCGTTTTATCTGTCCTTGGTGATATTTATTGGCCTGTTCAGTGTCGGTGAAGCGATCTGGGCACCCAGGGTGATGCAGTTTACAGCGGAGATTGCGCCACCGGGCAAAGAGGGTTCTTATGTGGCGCTGTCTTATCTGCCCTTCTTCCTGGGGCAGTTGCTTGCCGGGCCCTTGTCGGGTTTGCTGCTTGCCAACTATATGCAGGAAAACGCATCAGGCAGCTATCCTGAACATTACATGGTATGGGTCTGGATTGGCTTGATCGCAGCACTGACGCCACTTGCCATGCTGACATTCAGAAGGCTGTTCAGGCGCGTAGAAGAAGATCTGACAGTTCTCAATCACTAACAGACGTCGCACAGACGGATTCTGCGAAGCCCTTGATGTCTCTTATCGACGCTTCATACACTTCGGGCATTGCGGCCCTGTAGGAAATGTCCCCGGCGTGGGTAACACCGTTAATGGTTCGACAACTGGCTGTGACACCTGCTTCGACAAGTGCCCGGGTATAGGCAATGCCCTCGTCACGCAGCGGGTCAAGTTCACAGACTGAAATGAAATGGGGCGGCAGGCCCTGCATATCCTGTTGGCTGGCGTGAAGGGGCCACGCCAAAGGATTGGTCGCGTTAGTACCCTCAGGATCATAGAGTTTAAACAGCGCCGCCATCATTGAGCAGCTGAGCCCCAGTTCATCATTTTCAAAGAGCGACGGCAGGGCAGGGTCTT
This sequence comes from Pseudomonadota bacterium, assembly GCA_027621895.1. GTDB lineage: Bacteria > Pseudomonadota > Gammaproteobacteria > Pseudomonadales > Azotimanducaceae > UBA9659. The sequence goes on from JAQCAK010000036.1 coordinate 1,467, forward strand.
TGTCGAGGTAGCGATTTGAGACATTGGGGCACTGCGCGTAGATGCCATCGATAGCGGTCAACTTATTGTCCTGTTTCGCTTTCAGACAGGTTGCCAGGGACAGGTTGCCACCACCTGATTCACCGGAGACGACGATACCTGAAATACCGAGGCTGGCTTTGTTTTCGTTCATCCAGGCCAGTGCAGAGGCACAATCATTCAAACCCGCAGGAAAGGGGTGCGGCCCCAGCTTCCCGCCACCGTTACGAAATTCAACGCCGACAACAACCATGCCGGTTGCGGCGAGGTCGCCGCGCCATCGGTCGTAGATTGAGCCCGCGGCCGACATCAGCACCATGCCGCCACCATGGATGTGCAGAATACCCGGCAGTTTTTCATCACTCTGATTGGCGTGGCGCTCAGGGCGGTGGATATAAAGTGTAATGTCGTTATTGTCGATGCCTTTGATCACGGCTGTTTCGCGAACAACGCCAGTCAGTTCCGGCCAGTTGCTGGTGACGGTGTTGTTCAGCATCTCGTAGCCTTCTTCAGCCATATCGCAGAATGCCAACACTTCATCTATTCCAGATTCGGCGCTGATTGGTATCGGTGCCGCTTCGAGCAGGCCAAGCTGCTCCATGGCTTGTATCATTCGCGGGTCTGCGCGGGGGTCGTCACGTAGAGTCAGATTCGGGTTGCCGAGACGTCCCGGCTGTTCTGGTGCATGAGACATAACGTTTTCTACTCGCCCTTGATGAAACAGGTTAAGACATTGTTCGTGACTTTTGAGACCTGGCTGTCTCTCAGACCGTAGGCCCAATCGGTAGAACCTGAAGTAAACACCTGGCCTTTACCCCTTTTAAATGTACCCATGACAGCATGACCGGCTGTGAATCTTTCCCTGTTTTCAGGCGTGTCGGCGCCACCAATTCTTTCGGCAACCCAATTCAATTCGCCGATATAGTTGTCGGCCAGATTGCCCGGTGCTTCTTCGGTTTCCCAAAGATGAGTGGGAGCGATCCCCAGGATTTCGAATCCTTCCGGTGTGTCGTCTTCATAGGTTGGGACAAATTTACCGTCTTCGAATTTAAATTCGCAGCCATCACACTCATAGCCGACAATCACGTCATCATCGCCGAGGGTGTCTCCTGACTTCAGGTTAGTATCTGCAAATACCCAGTGATCAGGGTGGCAGATCGTGTAACCACCCGTGCCGTCAGGCGCATTGGGCATGTGTGCGTAACCGCCCCGGGTAAAAGAGACCCCGGTCATCTGGCTTTCCGGCCGACCTACCAGCGGGTCTGACCACATGGTGGCCAGGCTTGGGGCAGAATCCGGGTTGTAAACCGGGTCGTCCTTGATCTGGCATTTGTAACTCGTCATTTGCCGATAGTCGTCACTGAATCTGACCTGCCAGAATGAGGTGTTGGCTGAAAAGAAAGCGGCGTTACCACCCGCGTCAATGTAGTTTTCTACGGTGTCTCGCATACCGGCTGACCAGTACTCGTCATGGCCGACTGAAATATAGGCAGGGTGACCATCAAGCAGATCAGGGAACTGATCCAGATCCTGGCTGACAGCATAGTTCAGATTGTAGCCTTGCTGCTCAGCCCACTGGACAAATAAGAGTTCCCAGTTAGACCAACCTGCGGCCATGGTCCAGGGGTCGTAGCCAGCACCGAAGTAGGCCTTTCTGTCTTCGGGCGTCCACTCCTTAAAGCGGGCAATGCGATTCATGTATGGATCGCCCTTGGTTAGAAAACCAGGCTGTAATGGTCGCATGGGTGAGACTACATAGCCGCCTGTGTAGTAGCTGAGCCCACCCCAGACGTTGTAGGCATTCCAGGTTGAAGTCGACAGCACCAGCATGGCTTCTGCAGGCTGTTCCTGGCGAACAACAAAAAACGCGTCAGCGGTGTTGCCGTCGCTGTCCTGCAGGCGCAGCAGGTAAAACCCGGCAGACCAATCGGGGTCAATTGTGATTTCATAAGACTGATCCCAGTCGCAACCATCAGCAGCCAACGTGTCAGTTATTGTCTGCGCCTGTCCGGGAATTCCCGATTCGGTCAAGACACGATCATCGACTGCACCCTGCCTGATGACTTCAATCTGAAAACTGTCAGCTTCTGTGTGACAGTAAAGCGCAATTTTTTCGTTGGCCTTGCCGCTCTGTGGCCAGCAGTATGCTGCAATCATGCTGATGCTGTTGTGCTCTCTGGTTGCGCGGATGCCGGTCCCATTGCGGTGAATGCTTCATCGACAATTTCAAAGGTGCGCTTCAGGTCTGCATCACTGTGCGCGGTGGAAATAAAGTTGTTGTGGTTCGCCAGCATATAAGAGCCGCGTTTGACGCACTCATCGATCCAGGCTGCATGAGTTCTGCGCCTGACATTGGTCAGCCGGAAGTAGGGCATGGCAGGTACACCGGAAATATTGAGGTTGTAGCCGTGAGACGAGGCGATATCAACCATGCCCTGTTTTAACCGGTTACCGTAGTCGATCATCTGGTTGGCGCCGTCTATTTCCTGCAGTTCAAGCAGCGTTGCGCGGGCAGCTGCCATCGGCGCAGCATTGAAAAACTGGGTGCCGGTGAAGTAAACATCCTGGGCCGCTTGCTTCAGTGCATCCGATCCTGTCAGTGCCGCCAGTGGGTAACCATTGCCGATAGCTTTACCAAAACAGATCAGGTCCGGGGTAAAGCCGTACTCAACGTTGGCACCATTCAAGTGAATTCGAAAACCTGTTCGGACCTCATCGACAATGATGACGATGCCGTTCTTTCGACAGAGCGTCTCGATCTCTTGCCAGTAGCCCTCGGCAGGCAATGTGTTATCGCTAAACACCGTGTGGTCATAAGGTGAAGAAATAAAGCCGGCGATATCATTCGGGTACTGGTCGATGACCTTCTGCAATGCAGTGATATCGTTCCAGGGAATCTCTATCACCTCTGCGGAGTCTGACAGAGTCGTACCAGGGCTGCCTTCAGCCTGCATCCAGGCCGCGACACCATGGTAGCCATTGGTGATCTTGACCAGTTTCTTACGGCCGGTTGCAGCTCGTGCCACGAGCGCCGCCAGTGCGGTACCGTCGCCGCCGTTTTTGCTGAACAGCGCCCAGTCCACAGCCGTCACCATGTCGATCAGCGTTTCGGCGAGATCAACCATCACCGGTGATGCCAGGCTGACAGTATTGCCCGCTTTCAACTGCGCGAGTGCAGCCTCGTCAACCCTGGGGTGGTTGTAGCCGAGGATCATGGGCCCATAGGCGCACATGTAATCAATGTATTCATTGTCATCGACATCCCAGAAATGCGAGCCGTCGCTCTTGGAAAAAAACTTCGGGCCGGTCTCTCGGACGTAGTAACCGTAGTGTCCATAGATGCCGCCCGGTATTAGCGCCTTGGCGCGTTCATAAAGCGCGTTTGAATTGGAAACGTCATTGGTCATGGCCTGCTCCTTTATTCCTCAAGTGCAATCAGGCAGCCAGTTGCCTGCATGACTTTCGAAAGTTCTTCGTCAGCGGAAACCGTAGCATATTTGTCGCGTAACACCTGCAGAGACTTGAGGTGATATTTCTGGGGCACCTGGGTAAAGCGCTGGCCTTTGAGGTCTACGGTAAACTCTTCCCGGCCTGCAACCATGGCGGCGGAATTCGCGACCGTCCAGGGTGCAAACAGCTCTCCAATCTGGTCGGTCAGGAAGGGCAGCAGCGTGATCTCAAGAGTTTCCCAGGACTCGTATTCCCCATGGCTGGTTGGCCAGAGCATGCGGTGAATCCAATCGAGCAGATGTGGCGTCCTGGCTTCAATCAATGCGGCACCGGTGGGATCGGTCCAGGTACAGTAGACCTGGCCCCAAAGACCAAAATCAGCGAAAGCGGGCTTTTCGCCGAAGAGGTATGAACGATCTTTCAGATGAGCATTCAGCAGCGTGATGCTGTCTTCGAATGATTGTTCAATCTGCGGCGCGGTCTGCTCATTTGAGCCGACAAAGCCGACACGACCCTTCATAAAGCTGACAATCTGGTCCCGTATGGCGATGCGGGTTGCTTCATCAGCATCGGGTGCATTAGCGGCTGCGATTCTGCCCCCTGCGCTGTGGCAATCTTCCTGCCTTGCCCATCGCAGATGAAACATCCACTTGTTGCCCCATTCATCACCGAACTCTTCAATCAGGGTTGAAACAAAGTTGCAAAGCGGGTCCTGTGGATGAATGGACGGTTCTGGGAATCTTTGCTCGATGGCTTCGATGATTGGTGTGGAGTCCTGCAGTCCTTCGCCTTCAGGGGTGACAACAAGAGGGATGATCGGGATCTTCGCGTACTTTTTGTACTCCTCCTCTGAGTCGTTGTTACGGGGGATCCAGTCGTGTGGAATTTGCTTGTAGCGAAAGTAAGATCGTACCTTGACGGAGTAGGGTGAAAGTTCCGAGCCGAATATTCTGTAATCTGACGACATGAATCAGGTCTCCGTTCTGAGGTTTTCGTTGGCAGCAATGGTGGCGCCGCTCTTTCGGTAACTGGTCTTGCGCTCTTCACTCCACTGGTCGATCTCTTCTTCGGGCATGCCGTAGGAAAGACCCCGGCCCACCGCAGGTCTTGCTCGCACTCGGTCGATCCAGGCCATGACGTTCGGTTGATCCGTCATGTTGATCTTGCTCCACTTCCAGCCACGCACCCAGGGATAGATAGCGATGTCGGCAATCGTGAGGTTATCACCGCAGACATAGTCCCGGCCTTCGAGGCGATTGTTGAGGACAGACGCCAGTCGACGTCCTTCCCTGCCGAACCTTTCGAGCGGGTGGGCCTTGGCTACCTCGTCAACATCATCCATGTAGCGTGTATAGCTGAGCTTGTTACCGAATATCGGGCCGACATTGGCCGCCTGCCAGTAGAGCCATTGAAGGGTTTCCCACCGGGCATCACCTGTCGGTAGCAGATCGCTCGGGAATTTCTCACCGAGGTACTGCAGGATGGCGCAGCTCTCCATAATGCTGAGATCTCCATCGATCAGGACGGGAATTTTCTGGTTGGGGTTGTGGCGGGTGAAATCTGCGGAAAACTGCTCTCCCTTGGTGAGATTGATTTCCCTGATCTTCAAGTCAGGGAATTCGACACCGGCTTCGATCAGTTCCTCGACCATGATGTTGACCTTCCAGCCGTTGGGTGTTGCGGCAGTCCATATTTCCATGTCTCTATTCTCCAAAAACTGCTTTGCGTATTTCTGCCGTGTGGGACTCTATTGATGTGATTTCATCGTTTGAGTAACCAAGTCTTTGCATCACGTCGCGGGTGTCCTGGCCGAGGCGGGGTGGCGGTCGTTTTACTGAACCCGGTGTTTTGCTCAGCTGTATCTGATTGCCAACAACCCGGGATTCGCCGACGCCGTCAAACGTCATCGGCACAACATATTCATTGGCAATGGATTGCGGATCGTCGACAACCTCGGCGTGGTTTTGAACTTTTTGCACGATCATTTCCGGGTGATTGTTGAAAAACTCTCTCCATTCATCGGAAGTACGGTTAGCAAAAGCGCTTGTCATCTCATCACGGAGCTTGATGACCGATGCATCATCCTGTTCTTGCGGTGCTGCTCCCATTCTCTTGATGCCGTCGTCCCAGAGCGGGTTCTTACCGGCCTCGGGTAACCCGCCGAATTCAAAAAAGTCCTCCCAGTCGTCGTCATCGACGAGCGCAAACAGGAACTCAACACCGTCGCCGGCGGCATATACACCCCAGGGGCCCCGGATGTTTGGCATATGGCTACCGGCACGAGAAAGCGGTTCCCCGGTCATCAGGCAATGTTGAATTTCCCAGGACTGGAGCCAGAATTGTGCGCCCAGGCTCGAAGTGTTCATCTTCTGGCCTACACCGTATCGTTCCCTGGCGAGCAGCGCTGTGACAATGCCGAGGGCAAACTGCATGGCACCTGCGCCATCGGCGATGGTTGCACCCGATGGCATTGGCAACCCATCGGCCGGTCCGGTGACGCTAGCAAGGCCGCCGCGCGCCTGAACGGCACCTTCGACCATGGGTTGATCAGCATCGGGTCCGAGTGGGCCGAAGCCATTGACCACGGCGTAGACCAGCTGTGGGTTGAGTTCAGAGAGGGTTTCATAATCGAGCCCAAGTCGATTCAGAAACGGTGCGCGGTAGTTGCTCATAAAAACGTCAGCGTCTTTGATGAGGCTGCGCACAACGTCAAGGCCCGCATCTGTTTTAACGTCAAGGCAGACAGAGCGTTTGCCGCGGTTACCAGCTATAAACATCGAACCGGGAGTTTCCGGTGGTGTGTTGTTGTTGACGCCACGGTGAAAACGGCTTGCATCGCCAATGGGGGGTTCAATCTTTACCACCTCAGCACCCATGTCAGCCAGGTAGACTCCTGCAGCGGGTCCCTGAATGGCCGTACCCATTTCAATGACGGTGTAACCGGTAAGAGGTTCGGGCATCGTATCCTCGACTGTCTGGCTTAGTGAAACTTCATGGCTTAGTGAAACTTCATGGCTTAGTGAAACTTCGAGAAATCGGGCTCACGTTTCTCCAGGAAGGCATTGATGGCTTCCACGTTTTCTGGCCCGCCATGAAGTTCGTCATAGACCTCATTTTCGGCGTCAATCGCAGCGTGAATGTGATCACGTATCGGGCGCATAGCGAGTTGTTTGGACTTCATCAGGGCGACTGGTGAATTGGCTGCCATGGTCTGAGCACGCGCCATGACCTCATCGAGTAACTTCTCATCGGGGAAGACGTCCAACACCAGACCATGCTCTTTGCATGTCTCTGCATCAAACCATTCGGAGGAGTACAGCATCCAGTTTGCAGCCTGATGTCCCATGATCCGGGGAAAGAGATAGGTGCTGGCGGCTTCTCCAACAACTCCAAGTGAAGTGAAGGGGCATCGAAGTCGTGCGCTGGTCGCCATGAAAGCCAAGTCTGCAAGTCCGATGATTGTTGCGCCAAAGCCGACGCCGAAGCCATTGATGGCAAGAAGCAGAGGTTTTGGAAAATCAATCAGAGCATTGAACAAACCCGGCACACCGTGTTTGGGAGGCTCAACATCCTGTCCAACCTCGCTCAAATCAAGTCCGGTTGTAAATGCACGACCTGCACCAGTCAGGATAACGACCCGGATATTGTTGTCCGAGCCAGCGCTGAACAGCGCTTCTGTCAGTTCGTCGAACTGTTTGCCGTTAAAGGCGTTCATGGCTTCTGGCCTGTTCAGGGTAATCGTCCGGACATGCCCGGTGTCTGTTGTTTGAACCATTGTTTTTCCTGATGATCTGAACGAATGAGCATCCCATGGTCAGATAATATTGCCATGTTGTCTAATGCATTCTTCGTCATGTAATATGCTGTGAACGTATACCACAACTGGCGTGGCAATGAACATTGATCTTAAAAAGATACGGCATGTTGTCGAGGTTGCCCATTCGGAGTCAATCACAACTGCAGCACATACGCTGGCCATTTCACAGCCGGCTTTAACTCGAAGTATTGCGGATGTAGAGAGTCAACTCGGCGTCCAGTTATTCGTCCGATTAAGACGAGGCATGCGGCTGACTGAAGCGGGGCAGGTTTTTGTCGAGCACGCAATAAGGGTGATGAAGAGTGTTGATGACCTGTTTGTGAACACTGAAGACTATATCAATCTCAAACTTGGTCGCCTCAGAATAGGTGTGGCACCGGCAGCCTATCAGACGTATCTGCACCTGCCGTTGTCACAGCTGGTTTCAAGTTATCCAGGGATGCAGCTTGAGATCGTCGCTGGCTCAGCAGAACATCTGGCACCCAGGGTTATCAGTGGAGACCTTGACCTGTTGTGGGGGGCGGCAAGACCTTTGTCACAGTGGCCGGAACTTGACGTCAAGATCGTCATTGACCTGTACTATGGTTTCATGGTCCGGGAAGGTCATCCTGTTACGAAGCTGGATAGTATCAGGGAGGTAGACCTGCTCAGTTATCCGATTCTGTTGCCTGCAACTGTTGAGCCGGTTCATATCGATATCGCGAGCCGTTATGCTCCGAATGGTCTGTCCCCTATGCATCCGCGTTATGTCACTGATGACTTTGAAGTTGTTAAGACAATTATTGGGGGTACCGACGCGTTTTCGCATGTCGCCTCAATCTCTTCATCTTTTGCCAGTCGGCTTAAAGGGTTTGAGGTATTTGAGGATCTGGTGGAGATACCACCTCAGCAGCTGGCATTTGCCACGTCGTCTGCCAGATCGCACTCACCTGCGATCGAAGCTTTTGTGAATGAGGTTGAGTCTACGTTGACTGAACGGAACAACTAGCCCGGGGTATAAGAAGAATTAACCACGTTTTCCTACAATTTCACGAGTACAGGTCTCAGAGATGCACCGCTCGAACTAGTAGCTTTCTGCGAAATCTAGCAATATTTAGCTTTCAAAGAGGGACAGGTTACCGGAATACCAGACCTGACTTGTGATTTTCCACTGCTCGGTCCGAGCCAATCCCCATCAACGGCAGTTAATGTCAGAAAAGTTGTCCCGAAACACTGAACAAACCAACGGGTGGCGGTTAGTAAGAATAAACACCCTTTTTCATCATTCAGAAAAGTATCGTCATCCCTGGGAGTTGCTTTC
>JAQCAK010000037.1 GCA_027621895.1 Pseudomonadota bacterium
CCCGAACTGAATCCTGACCACGTCCAAAGCTGACTGGATAGAAAAGCTGACTGGTCCTAAAAGAAAATTTTTCAACCAGAAATCAATCCGAACAACGATCAATTCGAATAACCTCGCGCGGTCGCGCACTCCTTCCAAACAGCATGTGAATCTATGAATCTAACTGATCTAAAGACCAAACCCATACCAGAACTACTTGAGATCGCCCACGAGATGGGCCTCGACAATCTTGGCCGCTCTCGCAAGCAGGAAATTATCGCGAGTGTGCTGAGAAAACACGCCAAGAGCGGAGAGGCGATTTTCGGCGACGGCACCCTGGAAATTCTGCAGGACGGCTTCGGATTCCTGCGGTCACCAGACTCTTCCTACCTGGCGGGCCCTGACGATATCTATGTTTCACCCAGCCAGATCCGTCGTTTTAATCTTCGTACTGGCGACACGGTTTCCGGCAAGATCAGCCCACCCAAGGATTCGGAACGCTACTTCGCTCTGCTGAAAGTCGACCAGATCAATTTCACCGACCCCGGTGAGAGCAAGAACAAGATCCTGTTCGAAAACCTCACACCGCTGTTTCCCGACAAGGCACTGACGCTGGAAGCCGGCAATGGCAGCACCGAGGATCTGACTGCCAGGATCATTGACCTGACGGCCCCCATCGGCAAGGGCCAGCGCGGGCTGATTGTCTCGCCACCCAAGGCAGGCAAGACGTTGATTCTGCAGAACATTGCGCAATCCATCATGCGCAACAATCCGGAGTGTCACCTGATTGTGCTGTTGATCGACGAACGCCCGGAAGAGGTGACTGAAATGCAGCGCTCGGTCAGGGGCGAGGTCGTGGCAAGTACTTTTGACGAGCCACCTTCACGCCATGTCCAGGTTGCGGAAATGGTCATTGAAAAAGCCAAGAGGCTGGTCGAGCACAAGACAGACGTGATCATTCTGCTGGACTCTATTACCCGACTCGCACGCGCCTACAACACCGTGATCCCTGCTTCAGGGAAGGTGTTGACCGGTGGTGTTGATGCCCATGCCCTCGAACGACCCAAGCGTTTCTTCGGTGCGGCAAGAAATATCGAGGAAGGCGGCAGCCTGACAATTATCGCAACTGCCCTGGTGGATACCGGTTCAAAGATGGACGAGGTCATCTACGAGGAATTCAAGGGTACGGGTAACCTCGAACTGCACCTTGAACGCAAGATCGCTGAAAAGCGCGTGTTCCCGGCGATCAACATTCGCCGATCTGGTACCCGAAGAGAAGACCTGCTGATGTCCGAGGACGAGTTGGCCAAGGTATGGATTCTGCGCAAGATCCTTCACGAGATGGATGATCTTGCTGCAATCGAGTTTCTGCTCGAGCGCATGAAAAAGACCAAGACCAACGAGGAATTCTTTGCCTCCATGAAAAGAAACTAGGCGAAGAGCCGCTACAGGCAAAGAGACAGACCGCGGCAGGATTCAAACCTGCCGCGATGTGCCAACAGGAAACACAACGGGGAATCTACGCTCTTGAAACAGTTGCACTGTCCGATCAGATCGATTGAGTTCATCAACCAGGATACGCGGCGGGTGGTGCTGGATCTGCCCGAGGATTCCCCTTTTTTCGCCGGCCAGTATCTGCAGATGGTTTTGCCCGAGAAAAAGTATCCATTTTCGATTGCCAGTTCTCCACACCTGAAAGGCCAGATTGAACTGCATGTTCGCCCCACCCCGGGTTCAGAAGACTCGGCGAAAGTCGAGGCCCTGCTGGATTCGGCAGAATTCCTCGACATCGAATTGCCACTGGGTGACTGCTATCTGGAGCAGCGACCCACAAACACCCTGATCCTGATTGCCGCCAGTACCGGCATTACGCAGATGAAAAGCATCATCGAGTTCCTTGCGCCAGGCGGTTTCGATTTCCCCATTTACCTCTACTGGGGAGTCCTGTCAGAGCGTGATCTCTACCTGGATGAGCTGTGCAGAAGCTGGCAGGAGCAGTACGACAACTTTCACTATGTACCTGTTGTCAGCGAGCCGGACACTTCCCCTGGCTGGCAGGGCCGCACCGGGCTGGTAGGTCAGATCGCACTGCAGGATTTCGATCGGGTTGACGATGTCACCGTCTTTGTTTCCGGCGGACCGGGGATGGTTTATGCCACGCTTGATGCGTTCGTGGAACGTGGGATGCCCGAGAAAAACATGAAATCAGATATTTTTTCCTACGCTCCCCGGCCCGCATCGAAGAGCTGAGGCCCACCGGTTGGGTGTCGGCTCAACCCAGCATCGACAGCCTGAACTGTTCTGCACTCTTCTCGAACTGGCCGTCCTGGGCCAGGAGCAAACCCAGCCGCTGGTGTGCGGCAGCAGACCCACCCAGCTCGACGGCTTTTGCGAAAGCATCCCGGGCAAGACCCGCTTCACCGGACATTTCGTGAATACATCCCAGGCAGTAGTGTAACGCCGGATCATCTGCATGCTGTTTCAACCAGCCCTGAGCTGCCTTGCGACGGGTCTTCAGGGTACTTCCATCGAGATCACCGTAACGCATCACCAGGTCACGATTGAAGTTTTTGCTGATCACCGATCTAAGCACTGGCTCTACTTCTGATTTGTTGGTCAGGCCGTCAACGAGCACAACCACAACGTCCGGGTTACTCCGGGCACCGGCAGACAGGGATCGGAACAGGGCATTCATTTTCTGGTCATCGCCGGCGAGCTCACGCAGACCCCGCCTGGCTGCATCGGCTTCGGTTTCCGCAGCACGATCCGGGTCGAGTTCTCTCAGTACACCTACCGACGCCAGCAGCTGCTGCCAGTCATTCTGCATCTGCAGTGCCTGCTGCCTGAGTCGAGCTACCCTGACGTTGGTTTTAACATTCTTCAGTACCGCAAGTGCCACTCCCGGTTCACCGCGGCCCAACGCCAGCTCGGCGGCAACCACAGACCGGGCACGTGCCAGTCCTGGTTCAGTTTCCTCGGCAAGTCGCAGGTAGGTTTCCCTGCCCTCAGCATCGCCGGCCTCATCAGCGGCCCTGGCGGCTGCCAGGTAATGCACACCGGAGGCATCGATTTCTTTTGCGGCTCCTTCAAGAAATTTGCGAGCCCTGACTGATTCGCCTTCAGCGAGCAGGGCCAGGCCTTTTTCATGAAGTCTTTCTGCCCGGGCAGACCGGCGTCCGGCTCTCCAGCTGCGCAGGGCCGCGGATGATCCTGTCAGGGTTTTCCAGATTCGCCAGGTGACATTTTCCAGCAGCAACAGCACCGCAATCAGACCCACCAGTACCCACAGGCTGGTCTGCACAGAATAGCCGCCCCAGGTCACCAGCACATATCCCGGATCCCGCGCGATCAGCGTTCCCAGGTAACCGGCAACGACAATCGTGACCAGCAGCAGTAGCAGGAAGCGCCTCATTGAACACTGTCCCGGCCAAACTCACCCAGGGTCTGCCGAACCGCGCGAAGCGAACCTGAAATATCAGGCAGTTCGACTGCAATCTGCTGTTCTGCAAGTCGCGTAAGCTCGGCCTGCATGGATATCGTCGCGGCATCCCCGACATCAAAGCCTGCTGATACCCAGTCCCGGGCTTCCAGCAGGGCGGTTTCAAATATCTGCTGGTTACCGTCAAGCAGCGCAATCTGTGCAACCTGGAGTTTGAGAATCAGGTTCTGGCGCAGGAAATACTCCTCGTGGGGCGGCAGGATTGGCTTGATCTCGACCTGGTTGCGCCGGAAGTCCACCAGATCTGAAAGTCGACTCAATGCTCGCCCGGCCGCGGCAAGTATCCGATCCAGCACGCCCGTTGGCGCCACGATTTCTTCATTGACTGCCGGTGGCGTAAAAACAGGTGTCTCACGGCTCAACGAGGGAACCTGTTTAACCAGGGCAGACAGGGCAAGATAGCTGCCCTGGGTATCCGGCACATTGACCGCCTTCAGGCTGGCCAGGTCCTCTGCCAGGGCAGCCCGCAGGGCATGCGCCGTCAGACCTTCAGTATTGCGGATAATCTGATCCGCCGAGCCAAGCAGCTCTATCGCGGATGCTGCGTCCCCTTCCATCAGAACCCGCTGCACGGCCATTCTGACCAGGTATTCAACTTCTGCCAGCACCCAGTCCTGGGAGCTGGTACCCACACGATCCCGGACTGCTTCAAGCCGGGAGGTCAGTTGATCCCGTGCAGCCTGGCCAGCCTGAGTCTGCTGTTCCAGGCGGGTGTTAAACTCATCGAGCCGATTGGCCAGGCTGCTGACGGCATCAGCCGGCAGCCGTGTTTCGGCGAGCCGGGCCTCGATGCTGTTAACCTGAGCTTTCAGAACATCGAACCGTGGGTCGGTGGCAGGCTGCGCTGTTGATTTCTCCTGGTACAGCTCATAAGCGGGGTAGGAGGCGACACCCAGGGCAATGAGCGCAACCAGCATCGCCAGCACACCGCTCATCGAACCGGCGCTTCTGCCCTGCGAAGAGTCCTGGAGGGAAGACCGGTCCGTTGCTGTGGTCCCGGAAGCCTTGCTTTTCTCGAGCTCCTCGAAAGCCTCATCCAGTCGCTTGTCCTGGTCCTGATCCGGCTGCTTGTCTTCACTCATGTCGATTCCGGCCCCTGACCGATAATTTGCGCCTGTTGCATCACTGCATCATATAATGCCTGTTCCGATGCACCCGCAGCAATGCTGATCGATTTAAAGCCCGGATCACCCGCTGCCTCGGCTATCCGGGCAGAAGCCACCACCAGGTGGATTCGCGCGGCGAGCCCGCTCAGTTCACTGGCCAGGTGCAGGCAGATCTCCGTGCTGGTCGCCACCGCAATCATGTCTTCTGTCACCAGCTCATCCCAGCCTTCATAGGATACAGGGTCCCTGCGGTATATCTCCCAGTAATCAACGCGGGCGCCCCGCCGTTTCAATTCACTGGCCAGCAGCTCCCGCCCGCCGGAACCCCGAACGATCAGCACGCGTTTTCCTTCAATATCCTGCAGACCAGGCAACCCCAGCAGGCCTTCACTGCCTGCTTTCTCGGGATAGACCGCCCGAACGCCGTGTTCCCGAAGCAGCTCGGCCGTGCCCTCACCGACCGCAAACCACCCGAGTTTCTGTGGCCACTGGGGCCAATAGCTGTCGAGCACCGGCATCCCATGGATGACAGCACTCTTGCTGACAAAGACAATCAGGTCGATCAGGTCCAGGTCGATCGCCGTCTGCTTTATTGCCGCGGACAGCGGCTCTGCTGACAACCTGATCAGGGGGCGAATTGAAACCATGACTGAGCTGTTCGCGAGTCGCCGGGCCAACGCTTCATTTTCGCCGTCGGGCCGGGTCAGAAGTACGTGCCTGCCTGTCATACAGACATGATCAGTCTGGCGCTCTGCAGCATCGCTAGCGCGCCGAGGCAATCAGACGACGGGCGCCCGCGTCCAGCAGCTCGTGCGCCAGGGCCTCCGCAACCGCGAGACTTTCCACAGCCGGACCCGATCTTTCCCGGCGAACGGATTCAGCACCGTCAAGACTGGCAACAAAGGCCCGTATGCGGATCATCTGTTCGTCGAGTGTCGCATGTGCGGCAATGGGCAAATTGCAGGTTGCCTCCAGAATCTGTGTCACACGACGCTCCGCCGCGACGCAGGTGGCACTGGCGCTGTGGTCAACTGCTGCGAGCAGTTCAGCCACACCTGAATCATCCGATCTGTATTCCACACCCACGGCACCCTGGCCCGCTGCAGGAATACACAGGGATGCATCAATGTTCTGGGCTATCCGGTTGCCGAAACCCAGCCGCTGCAGACCAGCCACCGCAAGAATAATCGCATCATACTCACGGTCATCCAGCTTCTTCAGCCGCGTTTCCACGTTGCCACGAAGGTCCTTGAAAACCAGCGAGGGATAGGCCTGCTTAAGCTGGAGGACCCGTCGCAGGCTGGAGGAACCCACGACAGCACCATCGGGCAAGTCCTGCAGCGAGCCATAATCATTACAGACGAACGCATCTTCGGCCGACGCGCGCTCGCAGATTGCACCGATCTGCAGACCAGCGGGCAACTCACCGGGTACATCTTTCATGGAATGAACGGCAATATCGACCGAGCCATCAAGCAGGCCGGTTTCCAGCTCCTTGATAAAAACGCCCTTGCCGCCCATCTGACTGAGGGGTGAAACCTTGTCCCGATCGCCCAGGGTTGTCATACCCACGATTTCGCAACCGAGGCCATCATGTACCGATTCGAGGAGCTGCTTAACGTGGCGGGCCTGCCAGAGCGCAAGGTTACTTTCGCGGGTCGCGATTCGAAGAGTTCTCATCTTACATGGGCTGATTCCGGGTGAACCCCAATGGTACGTGATACACCGTCACATTAAGAGTTACCCGGTCAAAAAATTCAGGACGACAGGGTCAAGAGGATGCAGCCCGCAACCCTAACCCGGTCCAGAGGTTGATCGCCGCTACAGCGTCTGCACGAGCCGCCGCAAGCCGGATACATGACGGCGACTGACATCCAGTTTCTCGTCAATGCCGCGCATTCGCACCTGGTAGTGCCCGGCCGGGTCACGTTCAAGACCTTCGAGCTGTTCCGTCATCACCAGGGCATTGCGGTGAATACGGACAACCTTTTCACCGAACTCGCATTCAAGATCCCTGAGCGTGTCATCAATCAGCACTTCACCGCCTTCATGGCGAACGGTGACGTACTTGTGATCCGCCTGGAAAAACTTGATTTCAGTCAGTGGAATCAGCTCGATACCACGACGGGTCTTCGCACTGATATGGGTGCGTGATCTCGCACTCTCTGATTCATCTTTGCCCAGCATGGCTTCCATCTGGACCTTGTTAACCTTGCTGGCCTTGGCCAGGGCCTCTGTCAGCGCTTCCCGGCGAACCGGCTTCATCAGATAACCACTGGCACTGACATCAAAAGCCTCGATCGCGTGCTCACCGAATGCCGTACAAAAAATAATCGCCGGCGGCGCAGCCAGCGTGCCCAGCTGCCTGGCAGCTTCCATGCCATCCATACCGGGCATTCGAATATCCAGCAAGACAATATCAGGCTCGTGCCGGATCGCCTGTCGGACAGCCTCTTCACCGCTGTCGGCGACGCCCACAAGTTCATATCGGTCCAGGGTTTCCACCATTCGGACCAGCCGTTCTCTGGCAAGCTTCTCGTCATCGACAATAAGTACTTTCATCACTCCGCTACCTCTTTCTTTCCTGTTAACGAGTCTTCGCTAGCCCCTGACCGGTTAAAGCGGTTTTCAGACCGCCTGGCGACCATCAATTTTCAGGGGGAGAGTCGCCATGGATGCCTAAGTTACGGGTTTCTGGCAAGAAAACTGCGACGTAGTGCACATTTTCGGGAAAAATATCAGGAAAAACCCTTATATGGGGTAAGAAAGGCGGGTAGTAAACATGTCATTGGTTTTCTCGACGCTCAGACCCGCCTCAGGGCCGTAGACAGCCTGGAGCCGATGGCGAATATTTTCCAGCGCCATCCGGTTGCCGGTTTCGTGCTGCTGGCCGTGTCGCGATACCGGGTTGGTGATTTCGACCTTGACCAGTCCATCAACCTGCTGGATCGCGACAGTGACCAGCCCTCCCTCCGGCAGGGGCTGGATACCATGGTAGATCGCATTCTCCAGCAGGGGTTGAAGCGTCAGCAGTGGAATTCTCACGGCCTCCGGGTCGATTTCTACCTGCCAGTCAACCCGGAGTCTGTCGTCCAGCCTCAGTCCTTCAATGTGGACATACTTTTCGCACAGATCCAGTTCCTGGGAGAGCTTGACCGGGTGACCGGTAGCCTCATCCAGACTGGCCCGAAAAAGGACCGAGAGGTCCTCGACGACTTCCTCGGCAAGTTCAGGATCAATGGAAATCAGGCTGGCGATAATGTTCATGCTGTTAAACAGGAAATGCGGCCGGATTCTGGATTGCAGTGCCTGTATGCGGGAGTTGAGCTCGGCCTTCTCCTGCATCCGCAGCTGGTGCGAAAGGAAAAAATACCGAAACGCGATACCCGTCATGATCGCCGCGATCAGCAGATTGCGCAGGATATTGCCCCAGCCGGTTTCCGCCGGCAGAACGAATCCGTGCAGCACATGTTCCGCAACCAGACTGTAGAAAAAGGTCAGCAGCAGGATTAGCGAGTAGGCAATACTTGTTGCCCGGAGCGTCGACATATTCATCAGCCAGGGCCGGATGTTGCATAGCAGTGCGGCTGATGACAGCACCAGCCACTGGATGAAAAGCGAGGCCAGTCCCAGTTCAAGCCAGCTGAACTGCAGCAGGTCAGATGAGAACAGCACGACGACAAATACCAGCAGTTCCGCAATCAGCACCAGGAACAGAATGCTCTGGGCCTGACAAAGGTCAGGAAGAAAAAAGTCCGTCGACTCTGCTCTGGGTTCTGTGCTGTCCATCCATTGGCACCGCCACGTATCACCTGCCGATTATAGGCCATACTGCTATAATCGCCGCTTTTCATGACGGCAGACTCCCTTGACCGACGAAACCAGCAAACTCTGGGATGGTAGATTCACTGAAGCAACTGACGCCTTTGTGGAATCGTTTACCGCATCGGTAAGCTTCGACCAGGTACTTGCGCTCTATGATATCGAGGGCTCCCTGGCCCATGCCCGAATGCTGCAGGCCGTTGGCGTGATCAATGCCAATGAGCTGGGCGCCATGCAGCAGGGCCTGGAGGCTATCGCAGCCGATATCAAGGCAGGACAGTTCGAGTGGTCCATTGCCCTTGAAGACGTCCACATGAATATTGAGCGCGCACTCACCGATCGTATTGGCGATGTGGGCAAGAAACTGCATACCGGTCGCTCACGCAATGACCAGGTCGCAACCGATATCCGGCTGTATCTGCGGGATGTCATCGACACCATTACTGACAAGATCCGTCACCTGCAAGAGGGCATCCTGGATCTCGCCGAGAACGAAACCGGCACCATCATGCCGGGCATGACCCACCTGCAGGTGGCACAACCGGTTTCCTTTGCACACCACCTGATGGCCTGGTTCGAAATGATTGATCGGGACCATGAGCGATTTACGGACTGTCGCCGCCGGGTTAACAGCATGCCCCTGGGGGCCGCCGCGCTGGCCGGTACAACCTATCCGATTGACCGCAGGCTGACCGCCGAACTGCTGTCTTTCGAAACGATTGCCGCCAATTCCCTGGATGCGGTCAGTGACCGGGATTTCGCGATCGAGTTCTGCAGCGCGTCAAGCATTCTGCTGATGCATCTGTCTCGCTGGTCAGAGGAAATGATTCTCTGGGCTTCTCCGCAGTTCAGTTTCATCGATCTGCCTGACCGTTTCTGCACCGGCTCCTCCATCATGCCCCAGAAGAAAAATCCGGACGTACCGGAACTCGTGCGTGGCAAGACCGGTCGGGTATTCGGTTCCCTTGTGGCCCTGCTGACCGTTATGAAAGGTCAGCCTCTGGCCTATAACAAGGACAACCAGGAAGACAAGGAACCCCTGTTCGATACGGCAACCACGGTACTTCAGTGCCTGACCGCTTTTGCAGACATGATCCCGGCTATTGAACCCCAGCGGGACAATATGCGCGCTGCAACCCTGCGCGGATTCTCAACGGCCACCGATCTGGCGGATTATCTTGTGCGGCGGGGGCTGCCGTTCAGGGATGCTCACGATGTGGTTGGCCGGCTTGTAGGGCTGGGTATCCGCAAGGGTTGTGACCTGTCGGAGCTTTCACTGACCGATCTGCAGTCTGCCAGTGAACTGATCGAAGCCGATGTTTTTGAGGTGCTGACCCTGGAAGGCTCACTGGCTGCTCGAAACCACCTGGGCGGCACTGCCCCTGAGCAGGTGGCAGCAGCCATCAAGTCCGCGCGTGCGCGGCTGCTCGAGCAGGATCAGGCCAGAACCTGAACGGGTTCTCCAGACTGTTCGGTGAATACCCGGTTCACCAGCTCTGCCAGACTCTCACCCGTTGTGCCACAGCGCCATGATGCGTCCTCGTCATCGGCTTCCTGCCTGAGGTGAAATCCACCTGAACGGGCAGCCACCCAGATTTCGCGGCTGGCTCCCTGGCGGGAAAAGATGATCTGGGACCCG
>JAQCAK010000038.1 GCA_027621895.1 Pseudomonadota bacterium
GAACAATCGCCGACCTGGCGGGGTAAAAACATTTCGCCACCGGTCACCTTGCAGAAGCGCTTGGTTACCGGCGGCTGGATCGACAACAGCCGCAATAATCGCTGACTGGATCGTCCCTATTGAGACGCACTGACCATGTAGTCGACGAGCGCCTTGATATCATCTTCCGAGCAACTGAAGCACATGCCCTTGGCTGGCATCGCCGGTGGCATGCCATTGATCCCGTGGTTATACAGAACCTCCATGCCCTGGGCTATCCTGGGCTCCCAGGCAGCAACATCACCCATCTTGGGAGCACCGGCAACGCCAACATTGTGGCAGGTTGCACAGCTCTTGTTATAGTTGGATTCAACGCTGGCGCCGCCACTGGATTCTGCCACCTGCATACTCGCTGCTGCAGCGCCGCAGTCATTACCCTGGATGCAGACTTCTCCGACTTTCTTGATACGTTCGGCGATGGCCGAATCGTCTGTCATGGCGACGGAAGGAAGAATCAGGCACAGGCATGAAATCAAAATTCTGAACTTGTTCACTACTCTAAACCCACTGTGAAGCTGGCGGCCATTATACAGAAGCGACTACGCAAGACTACTGAAAAAAAGCTGCTCAACGCACTGCAAAAAAATCCGCCCGATGGTCTGAAAGCCCTAGTTTTTCTCGCCCCAGCGCGACTCTTCAACGTCCCGGCTGGCGGTAAACTGGAACACCGTGGAGGTCCCCGCTTCAACCACGGACTGCTCTGAAACCATGGTCAGCATGGCCTGGTCCCGGAACTCTGCCAGGGAATCGGCACCGACGTTTACCATGGTAGATCTCAGTTTGTAGAGGGTGGTCTCCAGGCACTCGGCAACCGAACCCACCAGCGGCACATAGGCATCGACCCCCTCCTCGAAGACCATTTCCCGGGTCGATTTGCCGTCTCCATAGCGCTGCCAGTTCTGGGCTCGCCGGGTACCTTCACCCCAGTAGGGCTTGTACATCTGACCGTTAATCGAAGTCTTGGGCGTGGGGCTCTCCTCGGTCATGGCAAAATAGCGCCCCATCATCACAAAGTCTGCACCCATGGCGAGCGCGATCACGATCTGGGTGTCATTGGCCAGCCCGCCATCCGAACAGATGGGAATGTATCGTCCCGTTTCCTGATAGTAAGCGTCCCTGCGCTCCACGACCTCGAGCAGGGCAGAAGCCTGACCTCGACCCACGCCTTTCTGCTCTCGCGTGATGCAGATCGATCCGCCTCCCATGCCTACCTTGATGAAATCAACGCCACCGGTTTCAACGAGATAGTCAAACCCTTCTGCAGACACGACATTACCGCCACCGATCACAACATCGGGGCCGTAGTCGGCCCTGATCCACTCGATGCCTTCCTTCTGGAATTCGGTGAAACCGTCGGACGAGTCAAAGCACAGCGCATCGGCACCAGCTTCCAGGACCGCGGGCACACGCTCCCGGTAATCATGGGTATTGATCGCAGCACCAACGCAGAGGCGTTTTGATTCATCCAGCAACTCATTCGGATGACGCATGTGATCCTCATAGTCCTTCTTGAAAACCAGGGAAGTCAGGTTGCCTTTTTCATCGAGGATCGGCAGGCAGTTTTTCTTGTGGCGGTGAAGCAGCTGGTTTGCTTCCCTCAGGGTAATACCCTCATGCCCATGGATGACCTCTTCGATAGGGGTCATGTGCTGTGCGACCTTGTTCTCCAGGTCATCCTCGAACTCCCAGAAATCCTGATCAGTGATCAGCCCAACGAGTCGGCCACGCCCCGAACCGTCTTCCGTGACAGGCACCGTCGAATGGCCCGTCTTTTCCATGAGTTCGATCATCTCGCGCAAAGACATATCCGCCGTGGCATTGGTATCGCTGGATACAAAGCCCGCCTTGTGCATTTTCACCTGACGAACTATCTCCGCCTGTGAGGCTACATCCTGGGAACAGAAGATAAACGCGAGCCCCCCCTGGCGCGCCAGGGATATTCCCAGTCTTGAACCTGATACCGACTGCATGGCAGCTGAAACCACCGGTGTATTGATCTTGAACCTGGCCAGTTGGTTGGGCTCGATAGCTGAAAGCGGGGTCGACAGGTCAACCTGGTCAGGTCGCTGCTCCTTTCGGGTCAGCCTTGGAATCAGCAGGAATTCACCAAAAGTTCGTGATACGCCGTCAAGAATAGTTGCCATTAGGGTCTCCTGATCGTTTCTGGAAAAGGGAAAGTCATACGAAGTCGCGGGACTACCCGGGCTGCATCACTCTCGCAGACGAGATACATCCAACGCATGACTTGAGGTGGGTTTGGCGTCGCCGGGGCAGGGTTTTGAAGTAAGTGTTTACTTACTATGAGGCCTAGTCCTGAAGCACAGGTTGGTAGGTAGCGCGCCATGGCGAATTTTAATGGATCGCGCCGGACGATTCAATTGAAATGAGGAGAAATCAGGTACCTGGTACTGGCTTTCGAGAGGGCCTGGCCGCAACAGCGGGTTTTTCAAGCAATTGGCGCAGACGAACCTTTTCAGCAATCGCTCGTGACTCCGCAGTGATAACCCCCTGCTCGCCGGCTGTTCGTCCCGGCTTCCTACCGCGTGAAAAAATCACCATCAGCAATACCCCGTTTACGCGGCCGCAAGGCTAGCAGAAAATGAAAATTAATTAAATACTTTAGTTATCTTCTATAAGGTATTGAGACGTAGATATTTTTACGTAAGATGATTGCTAACCGCCGTGGGCTGCCCGATGAACAAGTCAGAACTCATTAAACGAATGTCGGAAAAGCTGGATCAACTCAGCAGCCGTGACGTCGATCTGGCCGTACATGCCCTGATCGAAATCATGTCCGACAGCCTTGCCACGGGCGGTCGCATTGAAATCCGGGGCTTTGGTACTTTTTCCAATCACTTTCGAAAACCCCGCACCGTTCGCAACCCCAAGACCGGTGAGGTGGGCATTCACAAACCCGGGAAGTTCGTTCCGCATTTTAAACCCGGCAAAGAGCTGAGACGCCGCGTGGACGAAGCCAAGGAACGGGAGACCCGGTCTTCCACAACGGATCAACCCACAGGTCAATCCGCAGTAACATCCTCCAGGGAAGGCGGCTTATTCCGCTCCTGATGCTTCGGCTGACAGCAGACGACGCTCTCGCTCAATCAGAAAACTGGCTACCTGCAACATGCCAGCGTTGCTGTTATCCACCATGGCAGCCTCAACCCTGTACTTTCCATTGACGATGATTGCCGGTACGCCGCTGGAGCGGTAAATCTTCTGGCGGGCAACAGCCTGCTGATATTCCGCCTTGACGCCGAATGAATCACTGAAGGTTTTAACAAACTCGTTGGCATCAACCCCATGCTGCGTCATGAAGTTTGTCATTTGCTCCAGCGAGAGAATGCGGGTCGCTGGCGGCACGTCATGGATCGCCCGAAACAGCGGTTCGTGAATCTGCTCGAGGACACCCAGGGCCTTGGCCGTGTAATAGGTACGTGCATAGAGTTCGTAACCACTGACTAACAAGCTCGCCGGGGTGCGATTGAACTCAACATCGGCGGGCAGGGTAGCCTTCCATTGTTGAACCAGGGGTTCCAGGCGATAGCAGTGCGGGCAACCGTAGGAGAAATATTCAGTGACTTCTACCACATTCGGATTTCTGGTTTTTACCGGCACTTCCAGTTTCGCGTAGTGCGTGCCTTCCTCGTACTGGTAACCCTCTGCCCAGGCCAGACCTGTGAGCGAAACCAACACCAGGAACAAGCTGCTTCTTAGTGAATGTCGAATCATCTTCAAATCTCAAAACTCCTTTATGGGATGTTTTACGGACATCTTACCGGCGGGGATTTACCCGTAACGGAACTTAGCAGTTCATCTTCCGTCTGTCATTCAGGGACCGTTCAGCTGATCCTTAACGCAAGAAGGGCGGTGATCCCGCCCTTCCCATGACCTCTGTAGCCGTCAGGTTTCTACCCGCCGGTGCTGAAAGCCGTCTATCTGAGGCCGTAGATATACGCCGCCACTGCCTGCATCTCTTTCTCGTTCATGTCCATGGCGGTGGTTCGCATCATTCTCGATTCACCATCATTGTGCCGTTCACCCGCCTGGAAGGCTTTTAACTGGGCAATCGTGTATTCCGGCCACTGGCCGGCCAGTGCCGGAAATTTGGCAGGGCCATTGCCTTTGCCTGTTGGTGAATGACAGGCCACGCAGGCGGCCACATTTTTTCGTTCAATCCCGGCCATGTAAATACTCTCGCCGAGTTCCACCAGTTCAGGATCTGCTGCACCGTAGGCGCGCTCTTTGCTGGCATAGAAAGCTGCTATGTTCTCGAGATCGGTCTGCGAGTAATTATCGAGCAGACCGGTCATGGTCACGATCTCGCGATCTCCGCTCTGGACATCCATCAACTGCTTCAGGAGGTACTGCTCATTTTGCCCCGCTATATTGGGGAAGGATCCCGCCGGGCTGTTGCCATCCTGCCCGTGGCAGGCGCTGCAGACAGCCACCAGGCTTGCACCCTTGGCCGCATCGCCGGCGTAAACCGCCTGCGACAAAAACGACATGCCGATAAAGGCAGTGAATAGGTAAATCAGATACTTTTTCATAGAAACAACTTCTTAATGCCCGAGAACAACACCGAGTGCTAAAAAAAGCACGGGTGCTAAAATGCGGCCCGAATTATATAACAAACTGCCCCGGGTGGGGCATTAACTGAATGATTAGCTCAAAATGACCAGTTTCCAGACAGCCAGCTTTATCACAAGTGCCTCCAACATGGATCAGTGTCCGGAGGATACAGGCGTGGAGGTGGCATTCAGTGGCAGATCCAACGCCGGAAAATCCAGTGCAATCAATGCGTTGACCCGGCAGACCCGGCTGGCCAGAACCAGCAAGACGCCGGGACGGACCCAGCTGATCAATTTCTTCGGCCTCAGGGATGGAGAAAGAATTGTGGATCTGCCCGGGTATGGCTACGCCAAAGTGCCGATGTCCGTTAAGGACCACTGGCAGCAACACCTCAGCGAATATCTGCGCACCCGGCAGAGCCTGGTCGGTATGATCCTGCTGGTTGATATACGTCATCCGCTGAAAGAGTTCGATGAGACAATGATCACCTGGTCACAGGACAATGACCTGCCCCTGCACATCCTGTTGACCAAAGCGGACAAGCTGAAACGAGGTGCACAGCAGAACCAGTTGCTGGGCGTCAGAAAGGGGCTTCCTGCCAACGCGAGTGTCCAGGTTTTCTCTGCCACCCGAAAGCTGGGTATCGAGGAACTGGAACAGGTGCTGAGAGACTGGTTCAGGGGTAATCAGGACGATGGAAAAAAAGAAGGGCCCTGGTCATCGTTGGGGAGGGTGTGACCAGGACCCAGGCTTCGGTTCTTTTGGGGGAGAAAATCACCGAAGTTTTGCTGCTTAACATTGCCGATAAGGGCAATAACCAATCAACGTCTTACGGTATTTAAGACTGGGCTGGTTCGGGAAAGTTCAGCTTGAAAAGTGAAAATTTCTTCACTATTCGAAAATAATTGAGACTTGCCGCTGAACGGTTCAACCCAACGGATAAATGGCAGTCAACGGCTTTGAACCAGCAGCATCAAACCAGTGGCAGCAACCTCAGTGAGCCTCATCCCAGTTATCACCGATTCCCGCTTCAACCACCAGGGGAATGGAAAGGGATGCGGCAGCCGACATTCGCTCTTCGACGCCCGCGGCGACCTGATCGACCTGGCTTTCCTGCACTTCCAGAACGAGTTCATCGTGCACCTGCATGGTAATGCGGGCGTCAATCCCTGAAGTCTGCAGCCAGTCATCGACTGCAATCATGGCAAGCTTGATGATATCGGCGGCGCTGCCCTGCATGGGCGCATTGATCGCCGTGCGTTCGGCAGCCTGCCGGCGCTGGAAGTTGCTGGCCTTGATCTCCGGCAGATAGAGTCGCCTGCCAAACAGGGTTTCCACATATCCCTGCTCGGCTGCCAGGGACCTTGTTCGATCCATGTACTCTTTAACACCGGGATAGCGTTCGAAATAGAGATCGATATACGCCTGGGCATCGCCCCTGCCAATATTCAGTTGACGGCCAAGCCCGTAGGCGGACATGCCGTAAATCAGCCCAAAATTTATGGCCTTGGCACTGCGGCGCTGTTCATCCTGAACCGCATCGAGCGCCACTCCGAAGACCTCTGCCGCGGTTGCCTTGTGAATATCCAAGCCGCCATTGAACGCCTGAACCAGGCCTTCGTCGCCTGACAGGTGCGCCATGATGCGCAGTTCAATCTGTGAATAATCCGCAGCCATCACCTTGTAGCCCTCAGGCGCAACGAAGGCTTTTCTGACCCGCCTGCCTTCCGCTGTTCGTATGGGAATGTTCTGCAGATTAGGGTCGGTACTCGACAGTCTGCCGGTCGCGGCTACTGCCTGGTGATAGGAGGTATGAACCCTGCCAGTCGATGCTGATATCTGTTTTGGCAGCTGGTCTGTGTAAGTCGACTTCAGCTTGGACATACTCCGGTATTCCATGATGACCCGGGGCAGGGGATAGTCCAGGGCCAGCTCCTGAAGCACGGGCTCAGCAGTCGATGGCTGCCCCTTCGGCGTCTTCTTGATGACAGGCAATCCGAGCTTTTCAAAAAAGATTTCCTGGAGCTGCTTTGTCGAACCCAGGTTGAACTCCTCGCCGGCTAGACCAAAAGCATCCTGCTCCAGTTCCCGCATGCGTTTCTCGATTTCCTTGCTCTGGATATTGAGTTGCGACTCATCCACCAGCACACCGGTGCGTTCAATCCGGGACAGTATTGGTACCAGGGGAAGCTCAATGCGGGTATAGACATCCGCAAGGGACGGCTCTGCCTGCAGCCTGGGCCAGAGCACCTCGTGCAGCCGCCAGGTAATATCAGCATCTTCGGCCGCGTAATGACCGCCTTCTTCGATCTCGATCTGGTTGAAAGTCAGCTGCTTCGCGCCCTTGCCCGCGATGTCCTCAAAATGGACAGTGGAAACACCCAGGTACTTGAGCGCCAGATCATCCATGTTGTGCCGTGAGCCTACCGAATTCAGCACATAGGATTCCAGCATGGTATCAAACAGGGATGCCTGAATCCTGACACCATGTGCAGCCATTACACTGATATCATACTTCAGGTTCTGGCCGACGATGGTTTTCTTCGGATCTTCGAGAAGTGGCTTCAAACGATCGAGTACCAGCGCCATCGGCAGTTGTTCAGGCGCCCCTTCATAGTCATGTGCAAAGGGCACATAGGCTGCCTGGCCCGCCTGGCAGCAGAACGAAACACCAACCAGTTTTGCGTCCATGTAGTCGATACTGGTGGTCTCCGTGTCGAACGCAAAGACATCAGCCTCTGCCAGGAGATCAATCCAGGCATCCAGCTCTGCCTCGGTGTAAACAATATCGTAGCTCGTCTCAAGCTGATCGGCTGCGGTATCGGCGATGGCGTCACCGCCTGTGCCGAGTTCCTCTACCCACTGTTTAAACTCGAATTCCGTGTAATACTGCAACAGCTGTTCGCGGTCCGGTTCGGCCAGCTCCAGTTCATCCACAGTCTGCTCGAGTGCCACATCAGTCCGAATTGTGGCCAGCTCATAGGACACCGGCAGCAGTTCCAGCGATTCTCGGAGATACTCACCGACTTTGCCCTTGATCTCATCAGCGCGATTCATCACGCCCTCGAGGGAGTCATACTCCTGCAGCCACTTGACCGCTGTCTTGGGCCCACACTTGGGTACCCCTGGAATGTTGTCGGAGGTGTCGCCAACCAGCGCCAGGTAATCGATGATCTGGTCGGGGCGTACACCAAACTTGTCTTTAACACCCGCCTCATCCATCACGGTGTCGGTCATGGTGTTAATCAGCGTTACATGCGGCGATACAAGCTGGGCCATATCCTTGTCCCCGGTTGATATCAGCACATCCATCTGCTGGTCTGTAGCCTGTTTTGCCAGCGTACCGATCACATCGTCTGCTTCAACGCCGTCGATGATCAGCAGCGGCAGCCCCATGCTGCGGACGATATCGTGAATCGGGGCAATCTGGCTGCGCAGGTCATCCGGCATGGACGGACGATTGGCCTTGTAGTCCGGGTAGATATCATTTCGAAACGACTTCCCCCTGGCATCAAACACACAGGCAATGTGGGAGTCAGGATAGTCTGCCATCAGCTTGCGAATCATGCTGATGACACCCTTGATAGCACCCGTCGGCTGACCCTTTGAGGACAGTAACTGGGGCAGTGCATGGTAGGCGCGAAAGAGGTACGATGAACCATCAATCAGCACCAGCTGGTAATCTTTCTTCATTAGCCGGTAATTCTTTTCCAATGCCAGATCTCCGCAACCTTACTTTGAACATCCGACATTTACCATGGCTCCTGCTGGCGTTCGCCTTCAGTGTCTCCGCTGAGGAACTCGCGCTGCCTGAGGATAATTATGACGAGGATCAGATCGAGATCGTTGAAGGGGAGCAGCGTGTCATTTATGAGTACCGACAGAACGGTATTCTGACCATGATCAAAATCGTACCCAAGAACGGCGGCCGTCCCTATTACATGGTTCCCGCTGATGGTGCTCCCCACTACGAGAGTCTTGACCACAAGCGCAAGCTCTATCCCCAGTGGGTGATCAAAGAGTGGTAGTCACGGGGCACTAGTGGCGGTTTTTACCTCCTTCAGTGAGGAATCCCTGAAGCGCTACCTGATCATGTTTGATCGTGGTGACCTGGTCGACTGTCAGCCCATCGAGGGCGGCATCGAAAACTCGAATTATTTCGTGACGCTGGACAAGGCCGGCGCGGTTTCCACCTACGTCCTCTCCATCATGGAAAATCATGATTTTGGCGAGGTCCCCTTCTTTACCCGACTGCTGGCCCACCTGCAGCGCCAGAATCTGCCCGTCGCCGCGCCCGTCATGACGCTCGATGGCATGACCTCTACCATATTCTGCGGCAAACCGACGCTGCTCTTCCCCTGTCTCGCCGGTGAGCACGTCCTGGCGCCAGACGAATCCCACTGCGAGGAAATTGGCCGTTTCATTGCCCGCTCACACACGGCTGTCAGTGACCTGGCAGCCCACAGGGACAATCCTTACAGCCCTTCATGGATGGAAGCCTCGCTGTCCAGCGTCACAGTCATGGACACCGGAACACGACGGTTGCTGACCGGGATTATCGAAGAGTACAGGAGCCTGCTGGCAAGTGATCTGCCTCGTGGCGTGATTCATGGCGATCTGTTCCGCGACAATGCCCTGTTTGATGGCAACAGGCTCTGTGGCGTCATCGACTACTACCACGCGTGCCACGATCTGCTGATCCAGGATCTGGCCGTGGCGCTCAACGACTGGTGTCTGAACGAGGACAGCAGTCTGAATGCACCGCGTATCAGCGCGATGATCTCAGGGTACGAAAGTGTCCGCCCGCTGCTCGATGAAGAACATCAAAGCCTGCCTGCAATGCAGCGGGTGAGCGCCGCGCGCTTTGCCCTGACACGGTTTGAAAGTGGCGATCCACCACTCAAAGACCCCGGGCAGATGATTCGGCTGGCCAGCTGGCTCATCTAGCTGTTGCTGAGAAAAAATACCGCGAACAGGGTGTTTTCATCCGTCCAGCACTGATGGCTGCCAAAACCCGCTTCACTTGCCATGGTGACGATTTCCTCGACACTGTACTTGTGCGAGTTTTCAGTATGGATTTTTTCCTGCGCCGCAATCTCAAAGATCTGCCCACCCAGCGCAACCCGCTGATCCCGCTGGCTGACCAGGAACATCTGGATAGCACCCGTTACATCATTGTAGAACGCCTGATGCGCATATTGAGTGAGATCGAAATCCCCGCCGAACTCCCGGTTCAGGTGCTCGAGTATATTGAGATTGAAGGCTGCGGTGACTCCCTGGGAATCATTATAGGCGGCGTTCAGAATGACTGGATCTTTCTTGAGATCAACCCCCAGCAGCAGGCCGCCCTCATCACCAAGGGTACGCCTGATGTGGGCCAGAAACCTGGCTGCCTCTTCACGAGAAAAATTACCGATACTGGAAC
>JAQCAK010000039.1 GCA_027621895.1 Pseudomonadota bacterium
TCAACGACCAGTATGGATTCCCCCTGGCCCATCAGTTTTGCTAATGGTGAGGGTGCCGGTGCCTCCGGTAACGGTTGTCTTGTGGCCGGCAGGTAGATGTCGAATCGTGTCCCGACCCCCTGTTGTGACATCACGTCAATGCCGCCGGCATGATCATAGACAACCCCCCAGACCACCGACATGCCAAGACCGGTGCCGCTCTGTCCCAGCACCTTCGTGGTATAGAAAGGTTCGAACAGATGGTCCAGGTCGTCCGGGTCTATCCCGATGCCGTCATCCTCAATGCTCAGCACCACGTAGCTGCCGTCCTTGATGGGCATATAGAACAGCTCTCGATGTCGAACTTCTTCATTGTGAGTCGAGATGCTCACCCTGCCGCCTTCCGGCATTGCCTCGGCGGCGTTCGACACCAGGTTCATGACGAGCTTGCCGATGTGAACCCTGGAGCCTTCGACATTCAGCAGATCGTCTGCCAGCTGACAGTCGATGTCGATACCCTGGATCGACGACATCAGGTGCTTGTATTCAACGGATTGAAGATAGTCGTCGATAACCTGGTTGACGTTGAGGACCTCCCGCTGCACAACTCCCCTGCGTGCCAGGGTCAGCATGTCCTGGATAACTGCCGCGGCCCGCAGACCTGCCTGCCGGGTCATTTCCAGGGGTTTTGCCAGGGGGCTGTCCTTCGGCAGATCGAGCAGGGCCAGTTCGGGATAGGTCACCGTATTGGACAGGATGTTGTTCAGGTCGTGGGCAACGCCGCCGGCCAGCAGGCCGATGGCTTCCATTTTCTCCGACTACACAATGCGCTGGTGCAGGGCCTCGGATTCCTGCTCGGCGTCCCGGCGCAGCTTCTCCTGGGTCCTGAGTTTCAGGTTGGTGGCTGCCAGTTGCGAGCGCTGGGTTTCGACTGTTTCAAAAGCCCGGGTGAACCGGTAGCTGATCAGGATGCTCTGGCACAGCACAAAGACAAAGAGTCCCAGGTCGAGCAGCAGTACATTGCCGAAGACGCCGGCATTGACCAGCATGTCGCTGATGGTCGTGAGGTAGAAAACAGCATAGGCGAACAGCAGGATTGATGAACCTTCACGGCGGTGCATAACGGACAGGATGAGTATCCAGGTGCCGTAGGCCATGGCAGCAAGTGTGATGAACTGGTACACAGGCACCGTGAACGAAAAGATCCAGGTTGGCGTCAGCGCGACGATCAGGGCGCCCACGGCAAACAGCGTGTGAATGATGAGCGACGCATACTTCTGTCGTTCATCCGGAAAGATGTGATTCAGAAACGCCATGAACGAGGAGCCGGCCAGGTACCAGCCCAGGTACTCGATTCTGATATACCACTCAAAGGTCATGTCAGGCACGATCCGGGTCATGAATCTGTCGCCCACCATCAGTTGCCTGATCGCCAGCAGCAGGCAGAACAATCCCAGGAACAGGCCTGAGCGGTTATCCGGACGCAGGACGAAAAGCACCAGGTTGTAGAGCCCCAGAATCAGGATAGCGCCGAACAGGATCAGGTCCCGTGCCAGCTGGTTTTCCCTGAGTGAGATCAGTTGCTGGGGTGTGCCGAGGTAGATCGGCAGCCAGGCGCCGCCCAGGCGATGATGATAGTTCGAGATCTGCAGGATGACTTCCACCCGGGTGCTGGTGGGTGTAAAGGTCACCACTGACGGGTTGTATTCGGGAATGGATGACTGGCGACTGGTGCCGGGTCTGCCGGCCTGGAGCAGCGGCTGGCCGTCCACATACAGGCGGAAGGCGGTACCCAGGTCAGGTACCTTCAGTGCCAGGGGTAAACGATAGGAAGTAACGATATTCAGGCGATAGGTCGCGTAGCCGTATCCCCCGACGGCTTCCCCGTCCACGATCTTGCCGTTCCACTCGCCGGGAACTCGCAGCGTCTCGTGTTCCGTCTGGTTGATGCGCAGGAAATCCCTGCTGGACAGGAATTGCTGCCAGTAGAACTCATACTCACCACGGAGATTGACCGGACCCTGCTTGACGAAATCCCATTCCGAAAGGTCAATCAGACCGTCCACAATCCGAGGGCGATCGTCGGCCAGAACCGGCCAATGGCAGATGGTCAGCAGCGTGACCAGCAGGAAGCGCTTCACCAAAACTCCAGTCCCACGGGGATTACACAGTACCTTCGCATTTGCCTCGGGGCAAGATGGACTGTTTCTGTGCGCCTGCTACCATCACCCTGATGGGACGCAACATTTTACTGATTACTACCGACCAGATGCGCTTCGATGCGCTTGGCTGCAATGGCGGGCAGGTCGCTCGAACACCGGTGATCGATAACCTGGCAGCGACAGGCATCAATTACACCCGGGCGCATAACCAGAATGTCGTCTGCATGCCAGCCAGGGCCACGATCGTGACCGGGCAGCACGTGGCCAGCCATGGCGTCTGGATGAACGGGGTACCTCTGCCGGAGGATCAACCGACCATTGCGCACTGGCTGGGTGACCACGGCTATCAGACCGGGCTGTTTGGCAAGGCGCATTTTGAGCCCTGGCTCGGCAGCCCGGCAGAGTTTTTCGAAAATCGCATGGCCAGCGAAAACCATCACGGACCTCACCGGGGTTTCGATCGGATGGAACTGGCCAACCACTTTTTCGAGGGGCACAGCCATTATGATCGCTGGATGGCGGCTCACCATCCTGAATTCAGGGAGCGTTTCTATCCCATGGTGACGGACAAGGGTCAGAACACGGCGTCCCGGGGAGACACGGGAGCACTGCAGGTCTGGCCTATGGAGGTGCCACGGGCTCTGTATCACACCGAATGGGTTGCTGATCGAACCATTGACTGGTTGCGGCAGATGTCAGCGGTGGATTCATGGTTCTGCTGGATGAGTTTTCCTGATCCCCATCATCCCTGGGACATTCCGGCATCAGAGAAGTCGCGGATCGACTGGAGAGAGGTCCCCCTGCCCGCGCTTTACCGGGAAACGGATGCGGGCCGACGGGAACTGCTGGCACGAAAGCCGCGTCACTGGCTGGGGTACTATGAAGGCAGCCTCTGGACCAATCTCGAATCACCCCGTGAGTTTGTGCCCGCCAGGTTGACCCCGGAACAGGTGCGGGAGATCAACGCGATGACGCATATCGAAAATGAACTGATTGATGAAGCCTGTGGCCGCGTGCTGGCCTTTCTTGAGTCGGCGGGGCTCCGGGCAAACACGGATATCTTCTTTACTACCGACCACGGTGAGCTGCAGGGCGACTATGGCCTGCTGTTCAAAGGACCCTACCACGTGGACGCATTGATGAGGCTGCCTTTTATCTGGAATCCAGCCGATGGCAGCATGCCCGCCACTGTCTCCAGGCCGGTTGGTCATCTGGATCTTGCCAGCACTTTCTGTGACATCGCCGGTATTGAACCGCCGGCGTATCTGGAAGGTAGGACACTGCCCCGGTCTGACGGGGAAGCAGACCAGCAGGGCAGGGATTACCAGCTGACTGTCTGGGACTCGGAACATGGCCCGGTCGATATGCATCTGAAGAGCATTTATCGAAACGATGGCTGGTTATGTACGACCTATGAGAAAAGCAGCCTTTATGAGGGGTCGGAGGGCGAGCTGTATAACCTGAATGAGGACCCGGGTCAGCTGCACAATCTCTGGGAAGCGCTGCCGGCAGTTCGCAGGGAGCTGGTGGAACAGCTGTATGGAGCGCTCCCTGAAGCCCGGACACCCCGGCTCGAGCGGCGCGCTCCCGTCTGACCGATTTCCATCGCCGTTGATGAACACTATCAGTCTCAGTGATTGAACCCGGAGCCTCGCGTAAATTGACTTGTGTCAGTTTGCTGGGATTTGGGATCGCTACACTGTGGAACCATTGAAGATTGATCTGCAAAGCTGCAGGAGGGACTATCGTGACGACCGAACATTTTGACGTGCTTATCGTGGGGGCCGGTATCTCCGGTGTGGGGGCTGCCTATCATCTGCAGGATCAGTGCCCGGACAAGAGCTATGTCATCCTCGAGGGCCTGGAAAGTTTTGGTGGTACCTGGTGGATGCACCGTTATCCCGGCATTCGTTCGGACAGTGACCTTTATACGTTCGGTTACCGTTTCAAACCCTGGACCGGGGCACCGATAGCCACCGCCGGGGAAATTCTCAGTTACATGGGAGAGGTCATCGAGGAGAACCGGATCGACCAGCATATCCGCTATAACCACTGGATCGAAACAGCGGACTGGGACAGCAAAACATCACTCTGGACGATCACCGGCAAGCGGAAGGATACGGGAGAGGCCGTGAGTTTTACGGCAAACTTTCTCTGGATGTGCCAGGGCTACTACAAGCACGCCGAGGGGTACACGCCGGAGTGGGAAGGCATGGCGGATTTCAAGGGCACCATTGTGCATCCCCAGACCTGGCCCGAGGATCTGGACTACAAGGACAAGAATGTCCTGGTGATCGGTTCCGGGGCCACAACGGCCACCGTGGTGCCGGCGATGGCCGGCGACTGCAAACACATCACCGTACTGCAGCGATCTCCGACCTACTTCGCTCCGGGCCGCAACGAGAATGATACCGCCGAGTACCTGAGAAAACTGGAAGTCGATGAAAGCTGGATTCATGAAATTGTCCGCCGCGAGATTCTCTACAACCAGGAAGAGTTCACCCGGCGGGCTATCGAGAAGCCGGACGAAGTAAAAAAGGAACTGCTGGATGGTGTTCGGGCGTTTCTGCCGGAAGGCTACGATGTCGATACCCATTTCACCCCGAAATATCGCCCCTGGCAGCAGCGACTGGCGTTCGTGCCCGATGGTGACATCTTCAAGGGTATCGCGGCCGGCAAGGCCACCATGGTGACCGATCACATCGACAGGTTCACCGAGAAGGGCGTGCTCCTGAAATCGGGTCAGGAGCTTGAAGCTGACATCATCGTGACAGCAACGGGGTTCAACCTGTGCGTGCTGGGCGATATCGCTTTCAGCGTGGACGGCCAATCGGTGGATTTCTCGGACACGGTCACCTACCGCGGGATGATGTTTACCGGGGTGCCGAACATGGTCTGGATTTTTGGATACTTCAGGGCCAGCTGGACGCTGCGAGTGGATCTGATTGGTGACTTTGTGTGCCGCCTGCTCAAGTACATGGATGAGCACGGTTACAGCGCGGTCACACCTCAGCTGCCGGAAGACAGGCAGGGTGAACAGCGACTTTGCTGGATCGATGAGAAAAACTTCAACCCGAATTACCTGAAACGCTCCATGCACCTCATGCCCCGGCGCCTGGATGACCCGGAATGGCAGCACACCCAGGATTACTGGCGTGAAAAAGAAGATATCCCTGCTATCCAGCTGGATGACGAGGTATTCAGGTACCAGGCGGTCTGAGTCTCTAATGTGCCCGCCGGGCCCCCGTCTCGTGATAGTCTAGCGGGAAACCCAGGAGGCCAGTATGGCGAGAATCAGGCTAAAAGAAGATCACGAACTTGAGCCCGGGACGCTCAAGGCGGTCAAGGCGATAGAGGCAAGTGGTGCGGACAGTTCGACCGCCCGGGGACTTGCCCACGCCCAGGCCCTGTTCGACAGCTATTTTCAGTTCTATATGCCGGCGCGCAAGGGCAATGCTGTGGACGAGGCGCTGATTGAGCTGGTCAGGCTCAAGATTGCCCGGCACAACAACTGCTTTACATGACTCAATGCGCGGCTTCTGCAGGGTGCAGAACACGATTTGACCGAAGAGAAGATTGCTCAGCTTGATGAGGAAACCAACAGCTTCTCGGACCAGGAGCGGATGGCGCTGGAATACGCGGACAGGCTGGCTCTCGACCACCACAATATCGATGATGAATTTTTTGATCGCCTGCGCGAGCATTTCAATGAAGCCCAGATTGTAGAGCTCGGTATGATGATCGGGCAGTTCATCGGGTTTGGTCGCCTGCTGATGGTGCTGGATCTTGAGCCACGTTTCTGTGCCATCGACAGCGACGATCAACCATTATGAAGAACCGGTGACTGCCCTGAGCCCACAAGGCCGGGGCGGTCCAACAATCGGCAACGGAGGTGTTCAATGCAGTGTCCAAAGTGCGATGCAGAGTTCGAGAAGGTGGTATTCCATGACATTGAAGTCGACCGATGCACGGGATGTCGAGGTCTGTGGTTTGACATGCTTGAAAAGGAAGACCTGGTCAAGATAAAAGGCTCGGAATCCATCGATATCGGTCCGGACCAGGTTGGTGAATCCTACGACCTGCAAAGGGATATCAACTGCCCGGTCTGTCACCAGAAAATGATCCCGATGGTTGATAAGGACCAGTTTCATATTCACTATGAATCCTGTGCCACCTGCTATGGGACTTTTTTTGACGCCGGCGAGTTCAGGGATCTCAAGGACCAGACTGTCGCCGAACGCTTCAGCCAGATGCTGCAGACCCTGAGACGCCATCGATGATCACGAGGGAATCGGGTCGTTGAACCTGCAGAAACTCAAGGAGGCCGAGGCACACTTCCTGACATCCTACCCGGATGGTTTTGCGGATGAGGGGCTCGCGGATATCTCAAAGAAACATCCACTGGACAGAATGACCAGACTGGCCCGGGAGGTTCTGTCACGAAAATCCTTTGATCAGCCCCAGACACTGGTGGATAACCTGGTTCGACTGGTCAGTCGTTCGTCGATGGTATCCATGTTCGAGAAACCGAAATTTCGGGATGCGGTTCATGATATGAACAGCGATGAGCGAGCAGCATTTGTTGCCGCTTACAAAAAGCTTGTCCATGGCAACCAGTCGAAAGGGTTCGAGGAAGTCGTTGAGATTCTCGCGGCGCGGAAGATCGCCAGATGGAGCGTGATTACCATCGGGCTGTTTTATTATCGTCCCCAGACTGAAGTGTTCGTCAAACCAACAACCGCCAAAAGGATTGTGGAGGGGCTCTCACTTTCCCATCTTAAATACCATCCCCGACCGGACTGGGCTTTCTACGAGGGCTATCGCACCGCTATTGAGGATATCCGCAAGCGGGTCAGTCCGTCTCTGTCGAGTAATAACGCAGCGCTCACCGGTTTCCTGATGATGACTTTGTAGGTCGATATCTGGAAGATAAGTCTCACCAGAGCTCTGGTGACCAATAACAACAAGAAGAGGTGACGCGATGACAGATTTACTGGGTGGCTTTGCTCCAATACTCCTGCCGGTCCTCGTGCTGGTACTGTGGACCATGGTGATGCTTTGCTGGATGGCCATTACCCGTCTGCCCTACATGAGCAAAGCCGGCATGGCACCTGAGGAAGGAGAACGCACCGCCGAACTCGGCGCTAAGCTGCCGAAAGAAATCCAATGGAAAGCAGACAACTACAATCATCTGCTCGAACAGCCCACCGCTTTCTACGCTACTGCTATCGCGCTCGCCATGATCGGCCTGGGGGATGATCTTTACCTCTACCTGGCCTGGGGCTACGTTGCCTCCAGGATCCTGCACAGCCTGGTCCATGCCACGGTGAACGTGGTCATGATTCGATTTTCTCTATTCCTGATTGGCTCGATATGCCTGATCGTCATGGCGATTGGCGGCGTCATTGAAATGATCGGCTGACGCCGGTCAGCCTGGCCTCGTGAGCTGCAGCGGATCGAGCAGTTCGCGAAGCTCTGCCTCAGTGAGCGCTGTATCTTCCAGGGCAATCTCCAGAACGGGCCGGTTTTCTGCGTAGGCTCTCTTCGCGATGGCCGCTCCCCTGTCATAGCCGATGACGCTGTTCAGTGCGGTGACAAGCATCGGGTTCCTGCTGACGGAAGCCGCCAGGTTTTCTTCATTGACGGTGAAACCGGCAATCGCGAGACGAGCCAGATGCTCTGCTGAATTGCAGATCAGCTCGATACTCTGCAGCAGGTTGTATGCAATGACAGGCAGCATGACGTTCAACTGGAAATTGCCTGACTGACCCGCGAAGGTAATGGTCGTGTGGTTGCCGATGACCTGTGCCATGGCCATGAGTACGGCTTCCGGAATCACAGGATTGACCTTGCCTGGCATGATGCTGGACCCGGGCTGCAGGACTGGCAGCTGGATCTCTGCAAGTCCTGCCAGCGGACCGCTGTTCATCCAGCGCAGATCATTGCAGATCTTGGTCAGGCTGACAGCCAGGGTATTCAACTGACCGCTCATCTCAACTGCCGCGTCCTGGGTCGCTATGCCTTCAAACAGGTTGTGTTTAACGCTGAAACTGAGGCCTGTCAGACGGCTCAGCTCGGCAACGGCACCGGTGGAAAATCCGGCAGGGGCGTTGACACCCGTACCCACTGCAGTGCCGCCCAGTGGCAGGGACCTGAGTCTGACCAGCGAATCAGAAACTCGCGCCTGACCCAGGTGAATCTGTTCCGCCCAGCCGAGCAACTCCTGTGACAGGGTGACGGGCATTGCGTCCATCAGGTGGGTTCGACCGGTTTTTACCGTTTCCGTGAGCTCATTGGCGCGACGAACGATTTCAGCTTCCAGGGCATTCAGCGCGGGCAGCAGGTGCCTTTCAAGATACAGGCAGGCGCTGACCTGGACCGCTGTCGGTATGACGTCGTTGGAGCTCTGTGACATGTTGACGTGGTCGTTGGGATGGATATCACTCCCGGTTCGGCGACTGGCCAGCGTGCTGATCACCTCGTTAGCATTCATGTTGGTGCTGGTGCCGGAGCCTGTCTGAAAGACATCGACAATAAACTGCTCGTCCAGCTGGCCTGCCGCGACTTCAGTTGCTGCCTGGACGATTGCGGCGGACCGGCGGTTGTCCAGCAACCCCAGTTCCTGGTTCGTGGCTGCACAGGCGGATTTTATCAGTCCCAGCGCTTCGATGAAGTGTCGTGGCATCCGGATGCCGCTGATGGCGAAATTGTTTGCAGCTCTCTGGGTCTGGGCACCGTAAAGCGCGTCCGCCGGTACCTCCAGTTCACCCAGAGAGTCGTGTACCTTTTTTTTGTCCATCCTGCTCAGTGTCCGTTCGGTGTGTCCGGCTTTTGGTGTCAGGCGAACTCCTGCCTGGCTAGTGTGCGGGCGGTTGCCACATCTGTGGCTGACATATTGATGCCTTTGGCGATCTGTTCAATGAACGCGGTTTCCAGATCTTCGATTCTGCCGTCCGCATAGGCCACGGCCCAGAGCTTCTCCAGCAGGAATCGCTTGTCTCTGTCGCTGAACTGTCGATTAACCAGCTCTGTAATCTGTTCGAGGTAGGTGGCTTCGCTGGCCTGCTGGGCAAATTCAATCAGCCTGTCCAGGGTATTTTCTGAAAGCTTGAAGCTGGTGGCGAGAATCTGCTTGATCAGCCGGGTCTCTTCCGGATCCTGGTCGAAGTCGGATCGCGAACAGGCAATCATCAGGGATGCGGCGGCGTAGCGAAATTCGATACCGTCACGATGCAGCAGGTTGCCACCGCGGGGTTGCATATAGATATCGAAAAAAGTCTCGAAATCCATCTTTAGCTGTCCACCTGCTTCGATTGTCCGTGATAACGAATCATCATAGTCACCTCGCACTGCCAAGTCATCTCGCTTTGCGTTCGTTGCCGGGTCCGGGATTGATCTATACTGCGGGGATGAAACCGGTCATTCCAATCCTCTGCTGCCTGATTGCATCTGTTCTGCTGCCTTCTTTTGGGGTTTTGGCGCTGTTACCGGATGCGCGCCCCCCGGTCGTCAGGTATACCTCCGATATTGAAGCCTATCCCCAGAATTTCAGTATCGCAGTCGATCAGCAGGGCTTTGTCTATGTCGGCAATGCCGAAGGTGTGCAGATTTTTGATGGTGAGCAATGGCAGGAAGTCGTCCTGCCTAACGGGGATATAGTCCGTTCTCTGGCATACGATATCGAGGCCAGGGTT
>JAQCAK010000040.1 GCA_027621895.1 Pseudomonadota bacterium
ATGCGACAGGCCGCTTCAGGACGCGGGAGTCCCTGCAGCCTCATCTTGACAGCGGGGCGCCCCGGGTTGTGATTTCAACCTTGCCGGAAACGCCCATCGACCGGGTCCTGATCAATGGCGTCAACCAGTCAACGGCGATGGCGGCGGATCGCCTGATTTCTGCAGGATCTGCATCCACCTCGGCAACGGCGCTGGCGTTGAAGACGATCCTTGAATCCTGCGAGCTTGAACACGCCTCCATGACCTCGGTACATGCCTATACCAGTGATCAGAGCCTCCAGGACTATGCCGGGCCGGACTATCGCCGCAGCCGCTCAGGTGCTGAGAACATTATTCCCAACCATACACCCGCGCTGGCGTGTGTTCAGGCAGTGCTGCCACAGATGCAGGGAAAAATGACAGCCTACGCCTTGAACGTCCCCGTACAGACCGGTTCACTCCTGGACCTTTCACTGGTCTTCAGCGATCCCGCTGTCACCGCAGAGGACGTCAATGCACTGTTTGTCCGGGCCGAAAAAGCCGAGGGCAATGGGGGGTTGATCGAGACCACACAGGATCCGATCGTCTCCTCCGACGTCAAGGGATGCCGGGCATCATTGCTGGTTGACCTGGACGCCACCATCAAGGCCGGCGAACGAACCATCAAGCTGCTGGGCTGGCATGAATCACTGGGCCATGCACAGCGACTGCTGGAGGTAGCAGCACTGTATTGCGATCTTGACCCCGAACACCGCATGGAGGATGCCCAATGAGGATCGCAATCAACGGATTCGGAAGAATCGGCCGGGCAGTCTATCGCATTGCTGAGGAAATGGACGACATCGAGATCGTCGTCATCAACGACCTGTTCGAGCCCAATGCCCTTCGTTACCTGCTGAACTATGACACGGTCATGGGGCGTTTTGAGGGTGATGTCCGCATCGAAGGTGACGAACTGGTCACCCCCAGGAATCGCGCCAGAATGATCAGCGTGAAGAACCTGAACGAGTTGCCCTGGAAAGAGCTGGGTATCGATGCGGTCGTGGAGGCGACCGGTGCGTTTCGCAGCAGGGAGCAACTGGAAATGCACCTGAATGCGGGTGCGCAACGGGTACTGCTCACGGTGCCGGCCAAGGATGAGATCGATTACACCGTGGTGCTGGGTGTCAATGATGAAGGATTGAAAGACGAACACCGGATCATATCCAATGCCAGTTGCACCACCAACTGCCTGGCACCGGTCGCAAAAGTCCTGCATGACCATTTCGGCATCCGCGAGGGCGTCATCAACACGGTACATGCCTACACCAATGACCAGCGCCTGGCTGACGTCCCTCATTCGGACTGGCGCCGCAGCCGTGCAGCCGCAGAAAACATCATCCCGACGTCCACCGGTGCAGCGAAAGCCGTCGGCCAGGTGCTGCCGGAACTGGCCGGCAAACTTCACGGTATCGCTGCACGGGTACCTGTTCCAGATGGTTCAGTGGTGGATCTGTTCGTGGAACTGGAGAGAACTGCCAGCGTGGAGAGCATTCACGCCGCCATGGCAGAAGCCAGTGAAGGCGCCATGAAAGGCATTCTGCAGTTCACGGACGACCCGATTGTCTCGTCCGACATCATCGGCAATCCACACTCTTCCATTTACGATGCATCATTTACCCAGGTGAGCAGCGGCCGTTTCGTTAAGGCCCTGTCCTGGTATGACAATGAATGGGGTTATTCAAATCGGGTCTGCGATGTACTGCGCCGATTCCAGGCCCGGTGACGATGGCGGAGTTTACACTGACGGCCACCTGCCGGGCCGCGGGCGGGATTGTCGCTGGAGTAACCGGGTACCTGTGGTCAAAAGGCTGTTACCTGGAACAATTGCACCAGTTTGACGACCAGTCGACGGGGCGCTTCTTTATGCGAACTGTCGGTACCACGCCACCTGGCCAGCCGATCGAACCCGTCATCGAGGGTTTCAGGGAAGTGGCAGCCGGTTTCGGTATGGACTGGCAGTTTTTCGATACCAGCGAACCCATGCGAGTCATGCTGATGGTCAGCAAGGCCGATCACTGCCTGAGCGATATTCTCTACCGTCGCCGGAAAGGGGAACTGCCCATCACGGTCACCCGCATTGTTTCAAATCACCCGGATCTTGAACGCATTGCCATCCAGGAAAACGTGCCCTTCACTTATCTGCCGGTGAGCGCCGACAACCGGCAGGCGCAGGAAACCGCACTGCTGGATCTCATCAACGAGACCCGCTCGGAACTGATCGTGCTGGCGCGGTACATGCAGATACTCTCTGCCGCGCTTTGCGAAAAACTCCACGGCCGTGTCATCAATATCCATCACTCGTTTTTACCGGGCTTTAAAGGCGCAAAGCCTTATCACCAGGCTCATAGCCGGGGCGTGAAGCTGATCGGTGCGACCGCTCACTATGCGACCTCCGATCTCGATGAGGGTCCCATCATTGAACAGTGCGTTCAGCCCGTGGATCATACCTTTACCCCCAAACAGCTGAGTGCACTGGGCAGGGACACGGAACAGATGGCGCTGGCGCGAGCCGTTCGCTGGCACGCCGAACATCGTGTGTTTCTGGACGGTAACAAAACCGTGATTTTTAAGTAGCCTGTTCTTTCCGTTTATCATAAGCTGGATGGGTAATACCGCCGAAAACTGGCGAAAAGCGCCAGGCGTTGAAGCCGACAGCATCCAACTTATTGATTCTACATGCTTAAAAAGCTGGCACACGGCTTGCATTTCCTGGAACAAAGTGACCCCGGAGACAACATGAACGAAGAACAGGCAAGAGAGCACATCAAGGAGCTGAAGGATTACTACGCGCACCTGGCGGCTTTCGTGGGCGTCAACCTCTTCCTTTTTATGGTGAATATGGTGAACCTGGCAGAGGGTGATGACATCTGGTTCATCTATCCGCTGTTCGGCTGGGGTATCGGCCTGATCATCCACACCTTCGGCGTTTTCTGGAACGGCAAGAACTGGGAAGCCCAGAAAATGAACGAACTGACCGGCCTGAGCCAGACACAGGACGAACTGGCCAGGCTGTCCGAAAGGACCGAGAACCTGGTGACTATTCTCTCCAGCGTGAACTGGGAGAAAATCGACCCTGACCTGCTCGGCACCCGCCAGTCACTGGAAGAAGCGCGGGAAAAGATCGTCCAGTTAAAGAGTGAACGGGACCCGGAAGGCGAACGGCTCGTCAACGAAGAGGTCCAGAAGCTGGAAGCATTCGTCACCAGTTCCCGGTTCGACTACTACCAGCTGGCGGCTGAGGACAAGAAATCCTGACGGAGCGGAGACAGGCTCATCCCCGATCACTGTCCCCGTAGTGTTTCAACAGGATGAACCTGGCCACGAGGCCGTTAAACCCCCCGGTGTATACAATGAGCAGAGCCGTACTGGCGAAACCCGCCCAGCCAACCTGGTTCGAAAATGACAGTCCTGAAACAAGTGCCAGCAGCAGCGGAATGCCCATTGAGTAAAAAGCATCAGCTTCAATGAGGCGGCCGCAGGAAGCGCACCTGGCCCCCCTGTGGATCTCATTCACCTCAACGCTGCCTGCCTGACAAACTGGACACGCTCGTTTTTTCATCTCTTCATCGATTTTCTTCATCGATTTCCCTGATCGACCGGGCGCTGGACCTTTCCAGCCCCCGAACCGACCAGTCTTTGCTAAGATGATTCAGATTTTCAGCAGCACTGCAATTTTTCCGTTAGAGCTTGAAACCGGTGGAAAAACGGTGAACCATTAGCCGAAATCAGCGTAGTACCCGTATGAGTGAAGAAAAAACCATATTTGCAATGATCGTCGACGGCGATATCCCGTCCGAGAAGCTGTACGAGGACGACCTGGCGATTGTTATTCAGGACATCAATCCCCAGGCACCGACCCACGTGCTGGTGATCCCCAAATCTACCGAGATTCCCAGACTCGTGGATGCAGGGGAACACCACAGGGAACTGCTGGGACACCTGCTGCTGGTTGCAGGCCGGGTGGCAAAACAGCTCGGCGTCGATGACGCGTTCCGCCTGGTCATTAACAATGGTGCTGGTGCCGGGCAAACCGTTTTCCACCTGCATCTTCACATCCTCGCCAGCAAAGGGTTCGAAGAAGCCTCACTGGGCAGGGAATTCGGATGATTCAACAGGCACGGCAGGCGATTTCGGGCAGAGGCGGCAGGAAACAGTCGCTTCTCGGCCTGCTGTTGCTGTGCGCAACACTCTTTACCGCACAGGCACTGGCCACCGTTCACGAACTGGACGTCAGCCTGCCGACCCATGTCGAATGCACCCTGTGCGCCACAACCAGTTTCAATCACGACGCCCTGGTTGCTGCTGGCGGTTTGCCGGGCCTCAATATCGAGGTCCAGCAGGTTACCTCCCTCAGCACCCTCTCTATCACTGAAGTCTCACTGCCCGTCGCCCGGGCCCGCGCACCTCCCCGCTACTGATCTCGCGCACCGCGCAAACTCCAGATATAAACCGAGCCGCGACCTGTATCGCGGTTCATGATCGTTCTGCGTTTAAGAGAATTCAGTATGAAAAAGACACCCTGGGTAGAACCAGCCAGCCTGGCTGTGATCCTGCTTTCTTCAAGCTTCGCTGCGTCAGCCAGCGAGACAGAGTCCCATCAGCATCACCAGCTTATCGAGGAGATCGTCGTCACCGCCGCATTCAAGGGCAAGGTTGCAGAAACCAGCCTCCCGGTGACAGTCATTTCCGGTGAGGCGCTGATTGAAAAAACCGCCAACACCCTCGGCGAAACCCTGAAAAATGAAATTGGTGTGGCCGGTGCTTCCTTTGGCCCGGGCGTCAGCCACCCCGTGATACGCGGCCAGACTGGTAACCGCGTCAGCGTTCTCAGCAACGGCGTGGGTGTGACCGACGCCTCCAGCCAGAGTCCCGATCACAGCGAGGCAGTGGAAACCCTGCTGGCTGAGCGCATCGAAGTGGTCCGCGGACCGGCCACGCTGCTGTATGGCAGCGGTGCGGTGGGTGGCGTCGTCAACGTGGTGGATGCACGAATCCCGGAAACCCTGGCAGATACCCCGTCGATTGCTATCGAACAAAGCTACAACCTGAACAACAACGAGCGGAAATCCGTTTTCAGGATTGATGCCAGCCAGGGTGCCTTTGGTTTTCACCTGGATGGCTATCGCCGCAGCAGTGACAACGTGGAAATCAGTGGTTTTGCTATTGACGAGGAAGCCATTGAGGCCAGGGACGAACTGCTTCACGGTGATGAACACGACGATGAGCTTGAACATGAACATGGCGACGAACATGGCGACGAACATGGCGATGAACATGGCGATGAAGCCGCGCACGATGATGAGCATGAGGAGCACGAGGAAGAACTCGCCAATACCCTCGGCTACATCAACAATTCAGACACCAGGGCAAGTGGCGGCAGTGCTGGCTTCTCCTGGGTCGGTGATCGCGGATTTATCGGCCTGTCAGTCAGCCAGATCGACAACAACTACGGCCTGCCACCGGGCACGCACAGCCATCATCATCACGACGAGGCGGAAGTCCCGGGTATGGAAGAAGCCGAAGTCGATTTTGTCCGAATCGACATGGAAAAGCGCCGCTACGATATCCGCGGGAAACTGAATTTCTCTGACGGCTGGGTGGA
This sequence comes from Pseudomonadota bacterium, assembly GCA_027621895.1. Classification (GTDB taxonomy): domain Bacteria; phylum Pseudomonadota; class Gammaproteobacteria; order Pseudomonadales; family Azotimanducaceae; genus UBA9659. Next base: position 5,624 of record JAQCAK010000040.1, read on the forward strand.
CAGCATCAACGCGGCAGTCGGTTACAGTGACTACGAGCATAATGAGATCGAGTTCTTCAGCGACGGCACCAGTGAAACCGGGACCACTTACTCCAACAAGGGCACAGAAAGCCGGTTCGTTCTGAATCGCCGTCAAACCGGCAACTGGTCCGGCACCTACGGTTTACAGACCAGCGCCACCACCTTCGGTGCCCGCGGGGAAGAAGCCTTTATTCCGTCTTCTGATATCACACAGGTAGGCGTCTTTGGTGTTGAGCGCTTCGAGGGCACCCGCTTCACGGTTGAAACCGGATTCCGCTTTGACAGCAACGAGGTCGACCCGGGCGCCTGCGGTACCCGCAGTGATGCACTCAGCCTGAGTGGCAGTGTCATCTATGACGTGAACAGCGACTCGAACCTGCTCCTGGGTGTTTCCCGTTCCGAACGCACTCCCTCGGTCGAGGAACTGTTCTCGAATATCTCCGCGGCCAACTGCCAGCGAACAGCCCTGGATGCAGACCTGGTTCCCCATGCTGCAACCGCCCTGATCGAGATTGGCGACCCTTCACTCGATAATGAGACTGCTAACAACCTTGAACTGGGATACCGGTTGAACGCGGAAATGGTCACCGGGGAAATCAGCCTGTTCCGGAACAGCATCCAGGATTATATTTTCCTGGCGATGACCGGTGATGAGGTCGATGGTCAGTTTATTGCGGCTTACACGGCCAGGGACGCTGTTTTCTCAGGCCTCGAGGCAAAAATTACTCTCAAGCTCAGGGAACAGGGACCGGGCATCGACTGGGGGCTGTATGGCGACCTCGTCAGGGCGAAGTTTGATGGCGGTGGTGACGTTCCCCGAATACCACCGGCCAAGTTCGGTACAGAACTCCGATTCCATGGTGAACACTGGACGGCGAAACTGCAGGTGACCCATTTTGATGACCAGGACCGCGTCGGCACCTTTGAGCTGGCGACTGACTCCTATACCCTGCTGGAAGTCTCTGCTGACTACCACTGGAACCTGGGTACACGAGGCGAACTGATGCTGTTCGCCCGGGGCAGCAACCTGTTCGATGATGAGGTGAGAAACCATGCCTCTTTCATCAAACACTACGCGCCTGACGCGGGTCGCAGCATCCGACTGGGTATCAGATACACCTATTGAAGCAAGATCGGACTGAATAAGACGCTAACGCCGCCTGCAACCCGGAAATGCGCAGAGCATTTCAAACACCAGGTTGGCCGCCAGCAGGGCGGTATTGCCGGACGGGTCATAGGGCGGCGAAACCTCGACGAGGTCCGCTCCGATGAGGTTCAGGCCGTGACAACCCCGGATAATCTCAAGCCCCTGGCTGCCGCTCAGGCCGCCAGGTTCCGGGGTTCCGGTCCCCGGCGCAACAGAGGGGTCGAGGCCGTCAATATCAAAGGACAGGTACACCGGTTGGTCAGGTCCCAGTCTTGAGCGAATGCTCTCCATCAGCGGCGACAGTGACTGATACCAGCAGGCTTCTGCGGGCACAACCTGCACCCCCTGCCGCTGCGCCCATTCAAAGTCGTCAGCAGCATAACCCGTCGCTCTTAAACCAACCTGGACCATGAGCGAAGGATCTATGAGTTCCTCTTCAATGGCCCGTCGAAAAATGGTGCCGTGGGTGATTCGTTCGCCAAACATGTCATCGTTCATATCGGCATGGGCATCCACATGAATCAAAGCCAGCTTGCCGAAACGCTTCGCCTGCGCCCGCAGGATGGGCAGCGTCACCGTATGATCACCGCCCAGTGATACGGTCTTCAGGCCACGATCCAGCAGCGCGTGAAAGTGTGCTTCGATAATGCCTATGGATTTCTCGAGGCTGTAGGCATTCAGCGCAACGTCGCCGAGGTCTGCCACCTGAAAGGAGTCAAAAGGCGCGGCTCCGGTAGCCATGTTGTAGGGCCTGATCAGCACGGATTCTGAACGAATCTGGCGAGGACCATAACGTGAACCCGCGCGGTTGCTGGTACCGATATCAAGCGGAACTCCAACGATACCAATATCTGTCTGCTCTGAAGTCGTGGCAACCGGTAGCCGAAACATGCTGGCGATGCCGCCAAAGCGGGGCATTTCGTTGCCGGATAGCGGCTGATTAAAATCTGAAATGCCGCAGCTTAAACATAAATCCGGGGACGGTTCACCTGTTTTTTGGGCTGGGCTGGGCTGGGTCAAGTGAACCGCCCCCGAAAGCCGACGACTAGAAAAGATGGACTCCCAGCAGGTAGATGAAGGCGATCAGGCCTGTGAGGTTAACGTACTCGGTGAGCTGCATCCTGCCAGTTTGTTCCATGACTCGGTCCCTCCAGGACACTGATCGTTGAAAACCATTAGAGCGTGTTTATTTGGGTATTAATGTGAACCCGGTCACACCCGCCACAGTGTTTCTCGTTTTTGTGAGCCCCATCACAAACCACGATCCAGAAAGTCTGAACGCGCTACAGCCGCGATTTGATCCTTCTGTAGGCTTCAGCGAGTTCTTCTGCAATGACATTAACGGTCTGACGGGTCTCCTCCGCTGCACTACCCAGCCTGTCTTCCATCTGCTCGAATCTGGGCTCGAGTTCTTCCCACTCGTCTTTCAACTCTGCTTTGGCAAGATGTATCTGAACCCGGATTTCATCGCGCAGGGTCTTCAGGTTTTCAACTGCTTTATCAAGATCATCCGACATCTGACTGCTCCGTTTGTTATGTGATCGCACAATACCATGTAACACAGAGAGGAAAATTGATGTCGCTCAAGCCCGACTGTTGCGTGCCGGGGATTCAGATCGAGTCCAACAGCACCGCAACAACGGCTTCTGCAGGAACGTGGAATCCAGGGAAACCCCTGCCCGCGGCTCTTCCGGCCCTGCAGAAAATCACGAAAACCTGTCCCAGAGTCTTTTTCTGGAGCCCACTACACGACAACCGTCGGTCGTGAGACACTTGCCTGCCAGCCTCCTTGCGGAGGAAAACGTTCCAGGAGTAATCCGAGAGCCATGACAACCCTGCCTTACAACCTGCTGGAAGACGAGACACGGGAGTGTCCGTTCAAGTATTTTCAGGCGATTCGCCAGTCAGACAACCCCGTCTATTTCATGCCTGAAATCGGCGCCTGGTACATCAGCCGATATGAGGATGTCCGCTATATCAAGAAGCATCCCGAACTGTTCAGCAATGATATCTACACTCACAGTCAACGCGGGCAGGTCCGCAATGTGGCAGAAGAGTATAAAAGTGCCAACGGCTGGGCCCGGGTATCGACCCTGCAGCGGACTGACCCACCCGTCCATACCCGATATCGCAATCTGATCAACCACACTTTTTCCGTCAAGCGCATTCGGGGTATGACTGAATACGTGGAGACCGTCGTCAACGACCTGATCGACCGGTTCATTGATCAACAGGACTTCGATTTCATGAAGGACTTCGCGGTCCCGCTTCCCTGTACCGTTATTGCCGACCAGCTTGGAGTTCCCCGGGATCGCATCTGGAAACTGAAAGAATGGTCTGACGCGATGCTGGCGCCGGGTGGCGGTTTCGTCAACGAGGATGAGGCAGTTGAATGCGCAAAGCTGGTGGTCGAAGCGCAGCACTTTTTTGCCGAGGTCATTGAGGCACGGCGAGAATCACCGGAGGACGACATCATCAGCGACCTGGTTCAGGCGAAGATCCAGGACGGCGAAAACTCTGACCCCAGGCCGCTCGACATGTTCGAACTTCAGGATCTCCTGGACCAGCTGCTGACCGGTGGCAATGAAACAACAACCAATGCCATCGGTTCTGCCATGATGCTGCTGCTGCAGCGACCCGGACTGATGGAACAACTGAGGGAAGACCCGAACCTGTTGCGCAACTTCCTGGAGGAATCCCTGCGGTATGAAACAGATTATGGCACTTTAAAAGGCGTTGTCGTCAGGGATACTGAACTGGCAGGGGTCCGACTGCCCCGCGGCTCAGTTATTGCTTTGGGTTACGCATCTGCGAATCGTGACGAGAAGATCTTTGATGATCCGGAATCCTTTGATCCACAAAGACAGAAAGCAGGAGCGCACCTGGCTTTCGGATCTGGCCCACATCACTGTCCGGGCGCGCCACTGGCACGGCAGGAAATGTACAGCGCCTTCAGGATTCTTCTGCACCGCCTGGGGAACATCCGCACCCGG
>JAQCAK010000041.1 GCA_027621895.1 Pseudomonadota bacterium
TGAACGCGGTTTTCAGGTCCTTGCCACCGAAACAGATGTTGGTCGTGAGTACGTCATCCATGGGAATCAGCCTGGCGGTCGCGCCATCCGGCGAATGGGTCGTAATGCCGCCGGTGATCAGCGTCGCGACGCAGATATTGCCTTCTGCATCCAGGGCCAGTGAATCGAACATGTGATAGTCGGGCAGCTGCGCCATCATCTTCGGGCGCTGGCTGGTGTCTATCTCGCCGGGCGCTTTGATGGCATAGGCCCAGAGTCGGCCGGTGGGCGTTTCGGCGACATAGAGTGTTTTTTCATCGGGCGAGAGGCCAATGCCGTTGGGTGCTTCCATCGGGAAAATCGCCTCGCGGATCATGGAGCCGTCGATTTTCGCGTAGAAAACGCCGGTCCTGTCCTTGTCTCGCGGGCGGTTCTTGCCATGATCCGTAAACCAGAAGCCTCCTTCACGATCGAAGACGATATCGTTGGGACCGCGCAGGGGGATGCCGTCACATGCCGTGTATACCACGCTGACTTCACCAGTACCCAGATCGACCCGCTCGATCCGACCCCCGCTGTAGTCTGCCGGCTGGTTGCCGGGGAAGATTCGGCCATCGCCGGCCTTATGCCATTCGAAACCGCCATTGTTGCAGATATAGCAGGCTCCATCCGGGCCGATAGCAGCACCGTTGGGACCGCCGCCGGTTTCGGCGATCACCTCGATGGTCCCGTCCGGCAGGACCCGGCTGAGGGTACCGCGGGCAATTTCAACGACGATCACACTGCCATCGTCCATGGCAATGGGTCCCTCCGGGAACTGCAGCTGATCGGTGATGACGGTCACATTCTCTTGCATATTCAACTCCTTCCAGGGGGAACCCGTTACCTGTGGCTGTTCAGTCTTTCAGGCTGGCGTATCCCCAGTCAAGCCAGGGCAGCAGGGCTTCGATATCTGCAGTTTCCACCGTGCCGCCACCCCAGATACGCAATCCGGGCGGTGCATCGCGGTAGCCGCCGATATCGTAGGCAACATCCTCGGCCTCAAGCAGTTTCGTCAGCTGCTTGATCATGGCCTGCTGTTCGTCTTCATCCTTGCCAGTAAACCAGGGGTCGACAATGGACAGGCAGATAGAAGTACTGGAATGGCTGGCAGGATCGCTCGCCAGGAAGCCGGCCCAGTCAGATTGCGCTACCCAGGCTTCGATCGCTGCCAGGTTCCTGGCTGAACGATCGATCAGGGCGGGCAGGCCGCCGATTGAATCAGCCCAGGCCAGTGCGTCCAGCTGGTCTTCCACGGCCAGCATGGACGGCGTGTTGATCGTCGCGCCCTCGAACAGGTCCAGGGTGACCTTGCCTTTCTTGGCCAGCCGGAAGACCTTGGGCAGTGGCCACGCGGGCGTGTAGGACTCGAGACGGGCCACCGCCGCGGGTGAGAGCACCAGCATGCCGTGAGCCGCTTCGCCGCCCAGCACCTTCTGCCAGCTCCAGGTGACCACATCCAGCTTCTGCCAGTCCACGGCCATTGCGAAAACCGCTGATGTGGCGTCGCAGAAGGTCAGGCCGGCACGATCCGCAGGGATCCAGTCGGCATCAGGTACCCTGACCCCGGAAGTCGTGCCGTTCCAGGTGAATACGATGTCGCGGTCACCGTCCACCGCGCCCAGGTCCGGCAGTTCGCCGTATGCCGCGGAAAGATCCCGGACGTCTTCCAGCTTGAGCTGGGACTTGATGTCGGTCAGCCAGCCGGCGCCAAAGCTTTCCCAGGACAGCACGTCCACACCGCGTGCCCCGAGCATGGTCCACATGGCCATTTCAAATGCGCCGGTATCAGAGGCGGGCACAATACCGACCAGGTAGTCATCGGGAATGCCCAGGATCCGTTTGCTGTCATCGATCACCTGCTTGATGCGACCCTTGGGATAGCCGGCACGATGGGAGCGGCCAAGGGACGTGGTGTCCAGTGCGTCAAGGGACCAGCCTGGGCGCTTGCTGGTGGGGCCGCTTGAGAATCGGGGATTCCGGGGTTTGCTGGCGGGTTTTGCTATTGTCATTTGGTGTGCTTTCCTGAGTGTCGCTACCGGGAGGGTGGCGAGAAAAAGACGGCAATTTGCGGATTTACCCCGTCTATGTCAAGTTTCGCCTCGCCACATCGGAAGTTTCCGCCCATGCACTTCAATCGCGAGTACCAGATCGCTGCCATGATGGCGAGCGCCGCCATGTTCACCCTGGCGGGATACGAGTTTATCCGCTCATCATCCACCGTGTTGTTCAAGGCTGCCTACGGTGCCGACAACCTGCCGCTCGTGATGGCGGCCATGCCCGTGGTGGTGTTCCTGGGTGTGGCACTCTATGGCTGGATTCTCAGCCGCCTGGGTCCCCGGCGCACACTGCTGGTGACCTCGCTGGGTTCGGGGTTCTTTATCCTGGCCTGCTACCTGGCCCTGCAGACCGGCAGCAAACTGGTCACGCCAGTGCTGTTCCTGTTCAAGGAGTTCTACATCGTCCTGTTGATCGAACAGTACTGGAGCTACATCAACTCCTCGGTCAAACCGGAAACCTCCAAGCGCATTAACGGCCCCATCACCGGTATCGCCGGCATCGGTGCGGCCATTGGCGGAACCCTGGTGGGCTTTTCAGCTGAGTCCTTCGGCACAGAGACCATGGTGCTGTTCGCCGCCGTGGCCCTGTTGCCGGCTGCGCTGGTATCCAACATTACCTACGTGCGATACGGGGAGCCGGAACAGCCGCCGCCCTCTGAGCGACACGGCACTCTCGGGCTTTCCCTGTTTCGGGAAAATCCCACCCTGGCGAGTCTGCTGGCGATCGTGCTGGCCTCACAGGTAGTCGCCGCCGTCCTGGATTTCAAATTCCAGTCTTTGCTGTCAGTGGAGTTCGCCGGCAACACCGACGAGGAAACCGCCTTCCAGGGCCGCTTCTGGGGCACCCTGAACACCTCGGTCCTGGTATTGCAGTTCCTGGTGGCTCCGCTGCTGCTGTCCTTCGTGGGTCTGCGGCTGGTTCACCTGATGATGCCGCTGATTCACCTGTCCGCCATCACCTGGGCGCTGCTGGATCCGTCCGTGCTCTCGGTCGGTCTGGCATTTTTCCTGTTCAAGGCTTTTGACTATTCGATCTTCCGGGCAGCGAAAGAAGTGCTTTACGTCCCGCTGGGCTTCGACGAGCGCTACCGGGTAAAAGAGGTGATCGATGTGTTCGGTTATCGAACCGGCAAGGGTGGATCCAGCGTACTGATCGTCCTGTTGCAGCGGGCTGGCGTGGCCATGAACAACTACTACCTGGCGGTGGCTTTCGCCATGGTGCTGGTCTGGCTGGCGCTGGTGTTCCCGTTAACCGCCAATCGAACTAGTCGGTCAGGGGAGCAATCCTGAAAGCCCGGGGCTTCTCGCCGGCCGCTATCTGGTTCAGCAGACTGGCCAGCCGGTCAGCCGCCAGCACCAGGCGTTCAATGACCACGGGCTTGTTGCGGTTCAGGTAGGCGTTACCCAACTGGTCACCGGATTTAATGATGCGGTTTCGGGTATCCACATAGGCGTGAGTCCTGGCCAGCGTCAGTGATTCCTGGAACCAGTCTGCCACGCTGCCGCCCGGATCCTTGACCTCCACGGTAGAGAGGAACTCCAGTGTATCCGGATACTTGTAACCCATGGTATCCAGCATCTCGTAGTCCCAGATGCCATGCAGGTTGGCGTCCTTCAGGTACCATTTGACGCGAATCCTGTTGCCACCCCAGTCACTGGCATTACCCACGTGAAGTGGCTGGTGCATATCGCCGATGTAATCCCCCAGGTAGCGCAGGGCTGCAGCTCGCCGGGTGACGGCACGATCGCCATCGGTATCGCTCGCCAGGTAGTGCAGTGCCTGCTGGACGCCCACGGCGGTGCAGTGAATCGCCGTACAGTCACGGTCATAGTCCAGTTCCCAGGCATCGTCAGGCACGTTGATAAAGTGGTGTTCGTAAGTGTCCTTGCGGGTTGAGTACTTGACGTCATCCGCCCAGAGACAGGATTCAGCAAAAGGCACGACGCCTTCCTTGAGATCAGCGCCATCCTCCAGCAACCGGTTGACCATGGCTTTCGCCTCCGGTGTCAGGCGCGTTTCGGCGAGCCCGCAGATGAGCTTGTGGCCTTCCCAGCCCCAGGCAAAAGAAGTGGATGGCAGCAGCGCCACGAGCAGCAGAAGAACAAGATGAGGCACGATCGGGTCCTGTGAGAAACAAAAGGGCAGAGAGACCTTACGTTATCCGGCGACCCGTCTGCTGTAAAGACGCGGCTGGCGGCTGGGTCAGTCTGTCCAGGCAGATTGTCCGGTCTGCCATGGCCGCGAGGGCAGCCGAATGGGTGACAAAGATGCAGGCACCGGGCAGTTGCAGGATATTGGCCATGACCCGGGTGGCCGTCTCGTCGTCCAGGTGTGACGTACATTCATCCAGCAGCAGCACGGGACACTGGCGATACAGCACCCGGGCGATCAGCAGTCGCTGGGTCTGGCCCGCAGATAGCAGGGGCCCGGCATCACTGACCCGCTCCAGGTAACCCAGTGGCAGCTGCAGGATCTCCCGGTCTATTTCAGCCAGCGCGGCAGCCCTGCGGATACGCTGGTGATCCGGTGCCGGATCCATAAAGGCGATGTTGTCAGCAATGGTGCCGGTGATCAGGCGATCAGACTGCAGCAGTGACGCCATGACGGGATACACCGAGAGCCCGGGATGCAGGGGCCGGTGGTTCACCTGGATTTCACCGGTGTCCGGCACGGCCTCTGCCATCAGCAGCCGCAACAGGGTGGTCTTGCCGGTGCCGGATTCGCCGGTGACGGCGACTTTCTCTGAATCACCAACCTGCAGGGACATTGCCTGCAGCAGGTGAAACGGCTGGCCCGGGTGCCGGTAACTGATGTTGCGACAGTCGATTCTCACGGCGGATGCCGGGTCGATTCGGATGCGCCTCACCGCCGGTGCGCTGGTGATATCAGAAAGCCTTTGCACGTGCAGCGACAGCATCATCAGCCGCTGCCATTCCATGGATAGAGACAGGAAAGCGCTGGCGAAATGGTTGCTGTAGGCGATCATGGCGTACAGCATGCCCAGGGTCATCTCCCCACCGGTCACCAGCCTCGCTGAGACAGCCACCAGGCCCAGCAGGATGAACCCGGACGCCAGGAATCGGGTCATCTCGAACAGCGCCTGCATTCGACCTGCCCTGATCTGCGCGTTCAGTGTCTGTGAAACCCCGTTCAGCCAGCCCGCGGTGCGCCGGGTTTCTGCCTCGTGACGGCGTACCGTATCCATGGACTGAATGGTTTCGATGAAATGACCCTGGGCTCTGGCATCGGCCACGATCGCCTCATGGGTATGGCGGCGATAGGGCAGGTAAATCGCGTACTGGGCGAGCAGGCAGAGCAGGGTAATCAGCAGCATCCAGAGTGCGGCTGTGGCGTCGTAGCAGAACACCACAACGAAACAGGAGACTGCCATGACCAGGTCTAACAGTATTCTGATGGCGCTTTCTGTCAGGAAATCCTGCAGGGGTTTCAATGATCCGAATCTTGAGACGATATCCCCGACGCTGCGTCGCTGGAAAAACGCCATGCGCAGGTTCACCAGGCGCTGCATCAATCCCGCTGCCATGTGATAGGACAGGTGCGCTCCAACGTGCAGCGCGGTCATACCGCGCAACCACTGCATGAATGCGGTGAGGAGGTAAGCCAGGGCGAATGCGACGGTCACCACGGCGAGGAGGTCCTGGTTTCGACTCGTAATGACTTCATCCACCACGATCTGCACAAAGAAAGGCAGTACCAGGGAAAACAGCTGTACGCAGATACTCAGGATCAGCAGGTTGGCCAGTGCACTGCCGAGTCCGGTCAGCTGCAGGCTGCGGACAAAGGACAGCGGCGAGTTGTCAGCGGGTGCTCCCCGGGGCTCGAAGTCCGCGGCGGGAGTCAGCTCCAGCGCAACACCCGTAAAGCGGCGATCCAGGGCAGGGCCGGACAGGGTGACCTGGCCGCACGCCGGGTCCAGTATCTCGACACGCCCCGCATTGGCACGCACCATCACGGCATAGTGATTCATGTCGAGATGGATGATGGCAGGCAGCGCCAGGGTCTGCAGGTCGCCAGGTTCGCATCGGATAGCCCGGGTCTGCAGGCCCTGGGCCTGCGCCTGCTGGCACAGCTGTTCCAGGGACAGCGGATGGCCGCCCGGGTTGAGGCCGCGCAGGGCCTGCAGCGTCGTGTGGCGACGGTGGTGACCCAGCACCATCGCCAGGCAGGCCAGTGCACATTCATGGGTTTCTGCCTGCAGGATCAGTGGGGTATTCCCCTGGATGAGTCTGAACATGGTCTTACCCGTGACTCACAATGCAGAGATTCGCTGCAGCAGTGGATCCAGCAGCCACTGCGCCAGGGTCTTGCGACCCGAGGCCAGGAAGGTCCGGAAATGCATACCGGGCAGGTACCGGCCGCGATCGCTGCGTTCCAGTTCCTCCGCGCTGATGCTGAGGCGCGCCAGGTACGCATCCTGGTGTGCGCCAACGGCCGTGGGGTGGTCCGGCACGTGAAGAATGGTTGCTGTCAGGGTCCCATGTCGTTCTGCGGGAAATGCATCGACTTCCAGTGCCAGTTGCTGGCCCGGTTTCACGAAACCGGCGGCGTGCGACGGTATATAGAGCGTTCCCGAGATGGCGTTCTGCGCAGAGCTGAGATGGAACACGGCCATTCCCGGTGTGACATGTGAACCTTCTGGCAGTGGTATGCGGGTAACCCGACCTGCGACGGGCGCCAGCAGCTGCTGAACCCGGGCCGCCTCCCGGGCTGCCTGTTCCTGTGATACCGCGGCGATGCGGATATCGAGTTCCGAGATCTCTCGCTGGTAATCTGCCGTTAGCCGGTCGCGCTCGGCCTGCAGGTCCTGCAGGCTGAATCGCAGGGCTTCAACGTCACCACGTTGCCGGTGCAGCTGCTGCCATGCCTCAAGGACCGTATCCCGGTAGGCTGACCATTCCAGTTCGGACACATGGCCGCTGCGGCGCAACGTCATGATCCTGTCGAGACGGGATTGCCGGTCTTTCAACTGCTGTTGCGCCATCTCGAGCGCCCGGGCTTCCTGAGCCAGTGATCTGCGGGTGTGAAGAGTCTGCTGGTCCAGTCGCTGTCGACCAGCCTCCAGGTTCGCGGCGGCAGTGGTTTTCAGGTTCTCCAGGGACTGCCGACGCCCGGTGAGCGAGGATTCGATGGAGCGGATATCCGTATGGCGGTGAATCTCACCGAGTCGCTGGTGCCGGCTGACCTGCTGGTTTTCCCTGACCGCGATCACCGCGAGTTCGCCGTGGTCGGCGGCCAGGATCTGCCGCGCACCCACGGTATCAATGACGCCGGTCACCGGTACCTTGCGGGTATAGGTTGTGCCGGAAAGCAGGAAGCCCGCCAGCAGCAGCGTACCCAGCAGAGTGATCGTCGTCAGCTGCAGACCTGCGGACGGCGCAATCCGGGTTTCACCCAGTGGCGGTTCGCCGCTGCTTGAGATGGCCTCGGCCCTGAACAGTGAGGTAGCAGACATGCTGTCGAGTATTCACGGGTCTGGAACGAATGACTGCCGGTACAGGCTGATGCTGTCGTAGGAGAATGCCGCCGGTGAGTCAGCTGCCGGAAGCCGCGATCTTCCCGGGGGCCAGGTGGCCGTAGGTGCGCCGGTTCCAGCTGAAGGCGATCAGCCCCATCAGCAGGTTGGAGGTGGCCGCCGCGATAAAGATACCGGTAACACCGAACAGTGCCTTGCCGACAAAGGCCAGCGGAATGTAGATGATAAACATGCGGATGATCGACATGATGGTTGACGATACCGGCTTGCCTAGTGAGTTGAAGATCGCACTGGCCATCATCAGGACGCCCCAGGTGCCGTAGCTGACAGGCACGATCATCAGGAAATGGGCGGTGACTTCAATGACCTCGGGATGGTCATCAAACAGCCCGGCAATCGGGTAACGGAACAGGAACAGGATCACGGCCACCAGTGCGCCCCAGGCCATGGCGTACTGGAACGAAAAGATCATCGCCTCGTTGGCCCGGTCGTGTCGCTCGGCGCCCCAGTTCTGGCCCACGAAAGGCCCGATGCTGGCAGACATGGCAAACAGCGGAATCACGAACAGGCTCTCGATGCGGGAAGCGATACCAAAGCCGGCGACGGTTTCCTGGCTGAAGCTGGCCAGCAGGCTGACGACCACGGCGATCGAAATGGGGCCGATCAGGTTGGTGGCCGTCGCGGGTATGGCAACCACCATGATCTGTCGCCAGGAGTGCAGCACCGCTGCCAGGGTCAGGTTGCTGTAGCTGATCAGGTGCTCCCGGTAGTGCAGCACCGACATGGTCACGATGAACAGCACGATACGGGCCGCCAGGTTTGCCCAGGCCGCGCCCTGTAAGCCGAGTTCCGGCAGGCCCAGCAGACCGAAAATCAAAAACGGCCCGAGGATTACCTGCAGGACAGCGCCGGACACCATGATGGTCCCGGAGATGCTGGCATCACCGGTTGCCCGCAGCGCATTGGCGCCGATGGACGGGATGGCCATGAATACCATGGACACGAAGTACACCGACATGTATTCGACGATCAGCGGCAGGGTGGTCTCATCGGCGCCAAGCAGCAGGAAAAGGGGCTCGATAGTCAGCCAGCCGAGCAGGCACATGCTCGTCATCACCACCGCCACCAGGGTGATGCCATCGCTGGCCAGGCGCTGCACGCCATCCTCGTCGCCCTGGCCCACGGTGCGCGCAAGTACCGAGGACAATCCAATCGAGATCCCGAGAGACAGTGACATCAGTGCGCCGGTCACGGGGAAGGTAAAGCTGTAGGCGGCCAGGGCAGCAGTGCCCACCTGTGACAGGTAATAGGCCTCGACCAGTGCTGCGCCGATGTTCGCGGTGATGCCGAGCAGCATGGGCGCGGTCAGCCGCAGCAGCCCGTAACTGACAGGTCCCTGTACCAGCCGCGCCTGTCGGGGTGGGGCGCTCATCCTGTCTGTGAGTACTCGGTGGGCAGCTGTACCTTGCCGATCTTCGACGTGTCAAAGGGCGTGAGTTGATAGACGTAGTAGTTCAGCCAGTTGTTGAACAGCAGGTTGCCGTGACTTTTCCAGGTGACGATCGGATCTTTCGTGGGATCATCGTCAGGAAAGTAGTGTTCCGGAATATCCGGATCAAGCCCGGCTTCCAGATCACGTTCGTACTCCGCTTTCAGGCAGCCGGGTTCGTACTCGGAATGACCGGTGACAAACAGGTGCCTGCCATTGCGGCTGATCCAGATATAGGGGCCAGCGATTCTGGAATCCGCGATCAGTTCGATCTCGTCCAGTGCCAGCAGCTGGTCACGGGGCACCTCGGCGTAGCGCGAGTGAGGCGCGTTAAAGACGTCGTCGAATCCTCGAACAATCGGCGACAGTGGCTTCAGCAGCCGGTGCGGATAGACACCGCTGATCTTTTTCGGCAGCAATACCTTGGGTACACCGTACAGGTGATACATGGCAGCCTGTACAGCCCAGCACAGGAACATCACGGAGGTGACATTGGTGACAGTCCAGTCCAGGACCTGTTTCATTTCGTCCCAGAATTCAACCTCATCGAAAGCTACCTGGCCCAGTGGTGCGCCGGTAATGATCATGCCGTCGTACCGGTTGTCCTTCACCTGGCTGAAAGTTCGGTAGAAGGTGTCCATGTGCTCGATCGGGGTGTGCTTCGACGGCCGGTCGGAGATGCGCATCAGCTCCACGTCCACCTGCAGCG